>NZ_JALKFY010000003.1:120105-164148 GCF_023242985.1 Frankia sp. Mgl5
GGCCGGGGGGGGCCCCCGGGGCGGCGCCCCCCCCCCCCCGGGGGGGGGGGGGCGCGCCCCGGGCGGGGCGCGCCGCCCCCCCACGTCCGCGCGCACCGCGATCTTGTCTCCGCGGGGGCCGTCGGGCCGGGCCAGGTCGCGGCCCGCACCTATCCGACGGCCGGCGCCGAGGCGGAGGCGATCGCCGAGCTGCTGCGCCGCGAGCATCTCGAGAACGGCGTCGACTGGGACGACATGGCCGTCCTGGTCCGCTCCACCGCGCCGCTCGGGCTGCTGCGCCGGGTGCTGACGGCGGCGGGCGTCCCGGTGAGCGTGGCGGGTGGGGAGCTCCCGCCGGCGCGGGAGCCGGCGGCGGCGCTGCTCCTCACGGCCCTGCGCTGCGCGGACGACCCGGCGGTCCAGCTGACGCCGGAGACGGCGCGCGCGCTGCTGACCTCCCCGCTGGGCGGCGCGGACCCGGCCGGCCTGCGCGCCCTCGGCCGCGAGCTGCGCGCCCACGACGCCGCCGCCCGCGCCGCTGCCCGGGGCACAGCTGCCCGGGGCACCACTGCCAGAAACAGCACTGCCAGAAACAGCACTGCCCGCGACGCCGTCGGCCCGATCGCCCTGCCGGAGCCGCGCTCGGCACCGGAGGCGGACGGGTCGGTGCTCGGTCTGCCCGCGTCCTCGGCCGAGCTGCTGCGCGAGGCGGTCGCCGATCCGGAGCGGGTTCTGCTCGCCGTCCCGGACGAGCTCGCCGCGCCCGCGCGCCGGCTCGGGCGGTTGCTGCGAACCGTGCGCGCCGAGCTGCGGCGGGGGGCGGCTCCGGAGGACGCGCTGTGGACACTGTGGACGGCCAGCGAGTGGGGCCCCAGGCTGGAGCGGGCGTCCGCGGTCGGCGGGCCGGCCGGGCGGTCGGCCGACCGTGACCTCGACGCCGTCGTCGCGCTGTTCGACGCCGTCGGGCGCCTCGGCGAGCGGCGCGGGCCGGGGTTCGGGGTGAGCTCCGTCGTCGAGGAGCTGACCCGCCAGCAGATCGCGCCGGAGACGGCGCAGGCCCGGGCCGGTCGCCCGGCCACCGTCCGGCTGCTCACCGCGCATCGCTCCAAGGGGCTGGAGTGGGAGGTCGTGGTCGTCTGCGGCGTGCAGGACGGCGTCTGGCCGGACCTGCGCCAGCGGCACACCCTGCTCGGGGCCGAGCAGCTCGACTCGCCGCGCAACGGCGGCGTCCGCCCGCCGCGGACCAGGGAGGAGCTGCTCGCCGACGAGCGTCGCCTGTTCTACGTGGCGCTCACCCGGGCGCGCCGCCGCCTGGTGGTGACCGCGGTGGACGGCGCCGACGACGACGGGGAGCAGCCCAGTCGGTTCCTGGCCGAGCTCGGGGTGCAGGTGGAGAGCGTCCGGGTCCGCCCGCCGCGTCCGCTCACCCTGGTCGGCCTGGTCGCCGCGCTGCGGCGGCTGACAGTCGACCCGGAGGCGTCGGCGGCGATGCGGGAAGCCGCGGGGGTCCGGCTCGCGGCCCTGGCCGCCGTCTCCGACGAGACCGGCCGGGCGCTGGTCCCCGCCGCCCATCCCGACCGCTGGTGGGGCCTGCTGGACGTGACGAGCTCGGACGTCCCGGTCGTCGCGCCCGACGCGCCGATCCGGCTCTCGGGGTCCTCGCTGTCGGGCCTGAGCTCCTGTGGGCTGCGCTGGTTCCTGGAGCACGAGGCGAACGCGGCCGAGCCGGCGTCGCCCGCGCAGGGCTTCGGCAAGGTCGTGCACGCGCTGGCCGACGAGGTGACGACGGGCCGGACGCAGGCGCGGCTCGAGGCCCTCGACGCGCGGCTCGACCTGGTCTGGCGGCATCTGGAGTTCGACTCGCGGTGGCGCTCGGAGCAGGAGCGCGCGGCGGCGCGGGAGGCGCTCGGCCGGTTCCTCGAGTGGCACGCCGCGCAGCGCGGCCGTGAGGTCGTCGCGTCCGAGGTGCGCTTCTCCTGCGACATCCCGGTGGCCGGCCGGGTCGTCCGGCTGCGCGGCTTCATCGACCGGGTCGAGCTCGACGACGCCGGCCGGGTGCACGTCGTCGACTTCAAGACCGGCCGGACGCCGCCGAGCCGGCGTGACCTGGCGACCCACGCACAGCTGGGCAGTTACCAGCTCGCCGTCCGCGAGGGCGCCCTCGACCCGGTACTGGGCGAGGCCGCCCGCCGCCACGATCCGCCCGCGCCCGGCGAGGTGCCCGGGGCTGGGGACCCATCCGGGGCGGGGGCGCCGTCCACCGCGGGTGAGCGGCCGGCGGCGGTGCCCGGCGGGGCGGAGCTGGTGCAGCTCCGGCGGGACGCGGGCGGCGACAACACCGGCCCGCGCCTGCCGGCGGAGGAGCCGGGGCCGCCCGAGGTGCAGCGTCAGGACGCGCTCCCCGGCGGCCGGGCGTGGATCGACGACATGGTCGAGAACGCGGTGCGGACCGTGACGACCGAGTCCTTCCGGCCCACACCCGGCGAGGGGTGCACCATGTGTTCGTTCCGTCGGTGCTGCCCGGGGCGGCCGGAGGGGGAGCAGGTGATCGATTGACCGGCGCGGCGGGGGCCGCCGAGCAGGTACTTCCCGGTCTCGACCCGGAGCCGGCAGGCGCGGGCGGTGTCATGACCGGCCCGGTGCCGGAGCCGGAGTACCTGCGGGAGCTGCTCGGCGTCCCGTACACCGACGAACAGCTGGCCGCGGCCACCGCGCCGCTGGAGCCGGCTGTCGTCATCGCCGGCGCCGGGTCGGGCAAGACGTCCGTGATGGCCGCCCGTGTGGTCTGGTTGGTGGCCACCCGCCAGGTCGAGCCGGGGCGGGTGCTGGGCCTGACGTTCACGAACAAGGCCGCCGCCGAGCTGGCCGGCCGGGTGCGGACGGCGCTGCGCCGCGCCCGCGAGAACGTCCCCGGCCAGCCGGCCGCGGACGACGCCGACGAGCCGACGATCGGCACCTACCACACCTACGCCGGGCGTCTCGTCAGCGAGCACGCGCTGCGGCTCGGCCTCGAGCCCGACACCCGGATGCTCGTCGCGGCCGCGCGCTACCAGCTCGCGGCCCGCGTCGCCCGCGCCCACCGCGGCCGCGTCGAGGCGCTGACGAAGTCGATGCCCGCGCTCGTCGCCGACCTCGTCGCGCTCGACGGGGAGATGAGCGAGCACCTCGTCTCCGCCGACGACCTGATGGCCTTCGACGCGGACCTGTTCGACCGGGCGATGGCGGCCCTGTCGAGCGCGGCGCTGCGGCCGGGCACGAAGGGCCTGCGTAAGGAGCTGCGCCGGATGGCGGCCACGGCCCGGGGGCGGCGTGAGCTCGCCGGCCTCGTCGCCGACTACCGGGCCGCGCGGCGCGGCCGGGACGTCCTCGACTTCGGCGACCAGGTCACCTTCGCCGCCCGGCTGGCCCGCCACTCCCCGGAGGTCGGCGCCGCCGAGCGGACGCGGGCCGGCGTGGTGCTTCTCGACGAGTACCAGGACACCTCCGTCGCCCAGCGCACGATGCTGGCCGGGCTGTTCGGCGGCGGCCATCCGGTGACCGCCGTCGGCGACCCCTGCCAGGCGATCTACGGGTGGCGGGGCGCGTCGGTGGCCAACCTGGACAACTTCCCCGATCACTTCCCGCGCGCGGATGGCGCCCCGTCCGCGCGGTACCTGCTGTCGGTGAACCAGCGCAGCGGCGGCCGGCTGCTGACGCTGGCCAACGCGGTGGCGGCCCCGCTGCGGGCCCGCCACCACGTCGTCGAGCTGCGTCCCCGGGCGGACGTCGTCGCCTCGGGGCGGACCCTGGTGGCGCTGCACGAGAGCTGGGCGCAGGAGGTCACCTGGGTCGCCGCCCGGCTGGCCGAGCTGGTCGCGGCGGGGGAGCGGCCCGGGAACATGGCCGTGCTCGTGCGGGCCCGCTCGGACGTCCGCGCGCTGCACACGGCGCTGACGGCCGCCGGGCTGCCGGTCGAGGTGGTGGGCCTCGCCGGCCTGCTGGACCTGCCCGAGGTCGCCGACGTCGTCGCCGTGCTGGAGGTGCTGGACTCGCCGGTCGCCAACCCGGCGCTCGTCCGGCTGCTCACCGGGCCGCGGGTCCGCCTCGGCCCGCGCGACCTGGCCGCGCTGGGCCGCCGCGCGCGGGCGCTGCTGCGCACCACCGGCACGACCGCACCGACGGCCGCCGGCGGGGGCGGCGACGGGAGCGCGCTGGCGGAGGCTGTCGCCGGGGTCGACCCGTGCGACGTCGTCGCCCTCGCCGACGCCCTCACCGACCCCGGCGAGGAGATCTCGGCCCAGGGGCGGGAGCGGGCCGCCCGGCTCGGCGCGGAGCTGGCGGCGCTGCGCGCGCACGTCGGCGACGGGCTGCTCGACCTGCTCCACCGGGTGATCTCCACGATCGGGCTGGACGTCGAGCTCGCCGCCAGCCCGCGTGCCGTGGCGGCGCGCCGCCGGGAGAACCTGGCCTCCTTCCTCGACGCGGCGGCCGACTTCGACGACCCCGACGGGCCGAACTCGCTGACGTCCTTCCTCGGCTTCCTACGGGCGGCCCGCGAGCACGAGCGCGGGCTGGACATCACCGGGCCGTCCGGCGCGGACGCCGTCGCGCTGATGACCATGCACCGGGCGAAGGGCCTCGAATGGGAGGTGGTGGCCGTGCCCAACCTGAGCCGTGGGGTCTTTCCCGACCTGACGGTGCGGGACAGGTGGCCGACCACGACCGGGGTGCTGCCGACCCCGCTGCGCGGCGACGCGGCCGAGCTGCCGTCCTACGAGCTCGACGACTCGAAGGCGGCTCTGGAGGCCTACACCGAGGACTGCCGGGAGTACCAGGAGCGCGAGGAGCGGCGGCTGGCCTACGTCGCGTTCACCCGGGCGAAGTCGGTGCTGCTCGGCAGCGGCCACTGGTGGGGGCCGACCCAGCGCACCAGGCGTGGCCCCTCGGTGTTCCTCACCGAGCTGCACGACCACGCGGCCGAGGGGAACGGGCGGGTGGACGTGTGGACCTCCGAACCGGAGCGGGGCGGCAACCCCGCGCTGGCCGTCCCGGTGGAGTTCGCGTGGCCGGCGCCCTACGAGCCGGTGGCGTTCGCCCGCCGGCGGGAGGCGGCGGCGGGCGTCGCCGAGGCCCTGGCGATGATCCGCTCCGGCCAGGCCCCGCCGGCCGGCGAGCCGGGCGGGATGACCGCCCGCGAGCGGGCCCTGCTCGCCGAGCTCGACCGCGAGGCCGCGCTGCTGCTCGCCGAGGAGCGCGTGGCCCGGGCCCCGTTCCGGGACGTCCCGATCCCGGCGAGCCTGACCGCGTCCGAGATCGTGCGGATGCGGGCCGACCCGGTCGAGTTCGCCCGCGACCTGGCCCGGCCGGTGCCGCGCCGGCCGGTACCGCAGGCCCGGCGGGGTACCCGGTTCCACGCCTGGGTGGAGGAGATGTTCGACCAGCGGCCGCTCATCGACGTCGAGGACCTCGCCGATGCCGCGGATGCCGCCGTCCTCACGGACGACCACGACCTCTCCGGCCTGCAGGCGGCCTTCCTGGTCAGCCCGTACGGCGCCCGCCGCCCGTTCGCCCTGGAGGCGCCGTTCGAGGTGATGATCGGCGGGCGCGCGGTGCGGGGGCGCATCGACGCCGTCTACGAGCTCGGCGGTGGGCGCTGGGAGGTCGTCGACTGGAAGACCGGCTCGGAGGCCGCCGATCCCGTCCAGCTCGCGGTCTACCGGGTCGCCTGGGCGCGGGTCCGCGGCGTGGCCGTGGCGGACGTCGACGCGGCCTACTTCTACGTCGCGTCCGGGCGAGTCGTGCGCCCGCCGCTGCTCGGCGAGGACGAGATCACCGCCCTGCTCTCGGGCCGCGCGTGGCCCTCCGACAGCACCTCCGACAGCACCTCCGACCGCGGCCGCTAGCCCGGCCCGACTCGGTCCGGGCGCGGTTATCGGCGGATGTCGGTGAGGAGCGCGAGGTGGTCGGAGATCTGGGTGCGGCGTGCCTCGCTGGCGGCTACGGTGCCCACCGCGCCGCGGGCGAGCACGTGGTCGAGCTGCACCCGGGGGGCGTGGGCGGGGTAGGTGCGGTGGGCGGCCAGCCGGCGCCATCCGGTGAGGGCGGTCGGCAGCCGGCCCGGCAGGTTCAGGTCGCCGAGCAGCACCACCGGCCCGTCGACGCCGCGCAGCCTCCGCACCAGCCGGAGAAGCTGGAAGGCGTTCCACCCCGGGGCGAAGGACAGGTGGGTGGTCACCACCGTCAGTGGTCCGCTGGTGGTCTCGACGACGGCGGCGAGCGCGACCCGCGGTTCGTCGTCGAGCAGGATGAGCCGGGCCCGGCGGTTCGCCCCCGGGGCGAGGATCGGGGAGCGGACCGGGGCGCGGCCGAGCGGAACCACCCACCACCGGTGCACCGGCAACCTGCTGACCAGCGCGATTCCGTAGGCGGGCTCGTCGCCGCGGCGCTCGCCCTCCGCCGGGCGCCAGTGGTGCCCGGGGGTGCCGTACACGGTGGGGGCGAAGCGCCATCCGGTGTCGGGGGCGCCGAGCGCCGTCGCGGCGGCGGCCGCGAGGTCCCCGCCGCCCGAGCGGGGCTGCGCCAGGTCGACCTCCTGCAGGCCGAGGACGTCGCAGTCGAGGTCGGCGACGGCCGCGGCGAAGCGGTCCACCTCGACCCGTCCGTCGGCGAGGGACAGGCCGTGCATCACGTTGAACGAGCCCACCCGCACAGTACGGACGGTAGCGTGAACCGCCCGTCAGCCGGCCCGAACCGGCTTTCCCGCGCCCGCCGGGCCCTGCCGCGCCACCGCCGGGACGTCCTGCCTCGCGGCCGCGGGGACGCCCAGGCGCGGCATTGACGGCGGCCCCGGCCGGGGCGCCGCTGTCGGGTCGCCCGGGCGCTGGCCGGTCAGGGCGCGCAGGACGAGCTCAAGCTCGAAGCGGGTGTCGGGGTCGTCCAGCGCGTCGCCGTACAGCTCGCGCAGCTGGCTGACCCGGTAGCGGACGGTCTGCGGGTGGATGTGCAGCCGCTCGGCCACCAGCCGGCGCTGCCCGTGCAGGGCGAGCCAGTAGAGCAGGGTCTCGGCCAGCCTGGCCCGGGTGCGTTCGGGCAGCCCGGCGAGCGGGGCGACCCGGCGGCGGGTGAGGTCGTCGAGCAGCCCCGGGTCGCGGGCCAGCAGCAGGGCGGTCAGGTGGTCGTCGGTGAACAGCGGGTCCTGCCCGGCCGCGGTGGGCAGCCGACCGGCCAGCCGGGCGGTTCGGGCGAGTCCGGCGCGCTCCACGCTGCTCGTCACCTCCGGCCAGGGGACGGTCGGGCCCACCACCGCCCCCGTGCCGTCGAGGCGGTCGGCCAGCCAGCCGCGCCGGGCCGGCTCGTCGGCGTCCCCGACGAACAGCCAGAAGTCGACGCCGTGGCCGGTGCGCGGGCAGCCGGTGGGCAGTCGCGGGGGGAGCTGCCCGTCGGGCCCGGTCGGCACCAGGACGGCCGCCATCCGGTCGGGCAGCCGGAACGCCCCCGCGGCGGCGGCCTGTTCGATGGTGACGGTGTCGGCGCCGGAGAGCAGCAGCTCGCCGAGCCGGTCCCACAGCCGTTCCCGCTGGCCGGCGACCTCGAACTGGGCCAGCGCGTAGCCCTCCGCGGAGGCGGCGGAGATCCCGTCGATGTAGGCGAACATCATCTCGGCGAGCGACACGAGGCCGGCGGCGTCAAGGCCGGCGTGGCGCGCGGCCTCACCGAGCCGGCGCCAGGAGATCCGCGCACCCACCCGGTAGGCGCTGAGCAGGTTGTCCAGGGAGCGGCCGGCCCGCACCTCACCGCGCCCGAGCCGCACGTAGACGTCGCGCCCGGCCGCCAGGTCGGGGGCCGCGTCCGGGCCGGCCTCGACGATGGCGAGGAAGCGGGCCAGCGCCTCGTCCACGCCGCGCCGTACGCCCTGCCCGAACGTCCCCTCGAGTGGGCGGGCGTAGGCGGGCACCTCACCCGCGATGGCGGCGATGATCTCGTCACCAAGTTCGCGCAGCTCACCGGCGAGGCAGCCGCCCAGCCCGGGCGGAAATTGTCCCACCGGGACAGTCTGCGCCCACGGCCCGTAGGTGGGGGCGCCGGCTGGCCCGGGGAGCACAATCGGTGCTGTGGACACGCCTACCGGCATCGTCAGCGTGCTGCTCACCGGTGCCGTGGTCGGCCTGCTGGGCCGGGCGGTCGTCCCGGCGCGGCGCAGGGCGCCGATCGGTTGTCTCATGACGGTTCTGATCGGTCTGCTGGGCGCGGCGCTCGGTCTCGTCGTTGCCACCAGTGTCGACGGCGGCTGGCTGTTGACACTGTTGTTGCAGGTGGCGGTGGCCGCGGTGCTCGTCTTTCTGGTCTCGGCCGCGGGCAGTGGTGGGCACCGTCATCCCTGACGGTGCTCGGGTTGCCCTTTCGTAGTCCTCTGGTCCGCGCGGGGGGACCTGGCGGGGCGACGGAGCCCGCCGAAGGTCCCCGGCCGGACGGCGAGGGCAGTAGCGTGGCGATGTGTCCTCACGCCCAGCCGCCGGCCCGCCCGCGTCCAGCGCGGTGAGGGCCACCGTGGCGGCCCCCTCGTACCCGGTTCAGCGAGTGACGCTCGACAACGGCCTGCGGGTGCTGCTCGCCCCGGACCGGACGGCCCCGGTGGTGGCTGTCGCCGTCCACTACGACGTGGGCTTCCGCTCGGAGCCGGAGGGGCGGACGGGTTTCGCCCACCTGTTCGAGCACCTGATGTTCCAGGGCAGCGAGAACGTGGGCAAGGCGGAGCACCCGAAGTACGTGCAGGCCGCCGGCGGCATCTTCAACGGGTCGACACACCCCGACCACACGGACTACTTCGAGCTGCTGCCCTCCGGCGCGCTGGAGCTGGCGCTGTTCCTCGAGGCCGACCGGATGCGCGCGCCGAGGATCACCCGGGAGAACCTGGACAACCAGATCGCGGTGGTGCAGGAGGAGATCCGGGTCAACGTGCTGAACCGGCCGTACGGCGGGTTCCCGTGGATCACCCTCCCGCCGGTCGCCTTCGACACCTTCCCGAACGCCCACAACGGCTACGGCGACTTCTCCGAGCTCGAGGCGGCCAGCCTCGACGACGCCGCGGACTTCTTCGACAAGTTCTACGCACCGGGCAACGCCGTGCTGACCGTCGCCGGCGAGTTCGACCCCGACGCGACGCTCGAGCTCGTCCAGCGGTACTTCGGCGCCATCCCGGCCCGCCCGGTGCCGGCGCGGCGCAGCTTCGCCGAGCCGGTGCGAGCCGAGGAGCGCCGGGAGGCGCTCACCGACAAGCTGGCACCGCGCCCCGCGCTCGCCGTCGGCTACCGGGTGCCCGACCCCGACACCGACCTGCCGGCGTTCCTCGCCACCTACCTGCTGACGGACGTCCTCACCACCGGCGACGCGAGCCGGCTGGAACGGCGCCTCGTCCAGAAGGACCGCTCGGTCACCGCGGTCAGCAGCTACGTCGGCACCTTCGGGGACCCGTTCGACCAGCGTGACCCGCTGCTGCTGACGCTGGAGGCCCGGCACGCCGGGGACTCGACCGCCGACACGGTGCTCGCGGCCGTCGACGAGGAGCTCGACCGGCTGGCCGGTGACGGCCTGGAGCCCGGCGAGCTCGAGCGGGTGCAGGCCCAGGTGGCCTCGGCGATCCTGCGCGAGTCCGACGACGCGCTCGGCCGGGCGCTGGCGATGGCGACGTTCGAGCTGCACCGCGGCCGTCCCGAGCTGCTCAACGAGCTGCCCGGGCTGCTGTCCGAGGTGACCGCCGACGCGGTCGCCACGGCCGCGGGCGCGCTGCGTACCCAGGGCCGGTCCGTGCTGGAGCTGCGGGCGGGAGCCGCCTGATGACGCACGCCGGGCCGGTGAGCGAGATGATCCGCGGTGGCATCCCCCGTCCGGGGGACGAGGAGGCATGGTGACGACGACCACTGCGGCCACGGCCGAGATCTCCGCGCCCGCCGAGACCGGGTCGAAGATCCCGGCGGTGATCCCGACCGTCCCGCGTGAGCTGCCGGCCGTCGTGCGGCGCACACTGCCCAACGGCCTGCGCGTGGACGTCGTCGCCCGCTCCAGCGTCCCGCTGGTCGAGCTGCGGCTGCGCATCCCGTTCGCCGGGTCCGGGCTGGTCCACCTGGCCGAGGCCGAGCTGCTGGCGGAGACCATCCTCACCGGCTCGAGCCGGTACGACCGGGTCGGCCTGGCCACCGCCGTGCAGGCCCTGGGCGGGTCGCTGCGGACCGGTGTCGACGCCGACCGGCTGGCGATCGTCAGCTCCGCGCTCGCGACCAGCCTCGAGCCGCTGCTCGCGCTGATCGCCGACGTCCTGACCACCGCGAGCTACCCCGACAGCGAGTTCGGCGGTGAGCGCGACCGGATCGTCGAGGAGACGACGATCGCGCTCAGTCAGCCGGCGGTGATCGCCCGTGAGGCGCTGGTGCGCCGGATGTTCGGCGACCACCCCTACGGCAGCGCCATCACCCCGCCGTCGGTGCTCTCCGAGGTCGGGGCCGAGCGGGTGCGGTCGCTGCACGGCGCCCGGGTCTGCCCGGACGGCGCCATCCTCACCCTGGTCGGCGACGTCGACCCCGAGCGCGCGCTGGACGCCGTCGAGGCCGCGCTCGGGTCGTGGACGGGCACCGCCGCCCCGGGCCACCCGCCCGCCCCCGTGCCCACCGCCGGCCCGATCCTGATCGTCGACCGCCCGGGCGCGGTGCAGACGAACATCAGGATGGGCGGCCGCGCGCTGAACCGCTCCGCGCCGGCCCATCCCGCGCTCCGGCTCGCGAGCACGATCTTCGGCGGCTACTTCAGCTCGCGGCTCGTCTCCAACATCCGCGAGGACAAGGGGTACACGTACTCCCCGCGCAGCTCGGTCGACCACCACCAGGCCGGCTCCCGCCTCACCGTCGCCGCGGACGTCTCCACCGACGTGACCGGCCCGGCGCTGCTCGAGATCCTCTACGAGCTCGGCCGGATGGCCGTCCTGCCGCCGGAGGCCGAGGAGCTCGAGGCCGCGCGCCAGTACCTGATCGGCACGCTGGCGCTGTCGAGCGCGACCGCGGCCGGTCTCGCCGGCACCCTGTCCGGGCTGTCCGGCGCCGGGGTCGGCGTCGAGTACCTGCGCGACCATCCGCGCGCGCTCGCGACCGTCACCGCGGCGGACGTCCAGGCGGTCTCCGCGCAGCTGCTGGCTCCGTCGGGGCTGGTGACCGTGCTGGTGGGGGATGCCTCGAAGATCACCGAGTCGGTGCGGGCACTCGGAGCCGTCGAGTCCGCCTGAGTGACGGTGCTCCCCAGCGGACGGCGCTCACCGGTGGGCATGACGGGATCGTGGCCGGGCGCCTTCGGGGCGGTGCCGGCCAGGTCAGCGGTGGCGGTGGGCTCAGCGGCGGTCAGGTCGGCGGCGGTCAGGTCAGCGGCGGCTCGGCGCGGCGCGCGGCGGGGTCGGGCGCGGCTGGCCGCCTCCGGAACCGCTCGCGGGCCCGCCCGCCGCGCCCGGTCCGCCGCCGCGGCCGCCGAGCTCCCCGGGCAGGGTGACCCGCGGGTCGCCTACCGACTCCACCACCTGGCGGGCGAGGTCGTGTACCCGCCGGCCCATCCCGCGGGCGGTGCGGCGCAGCCGCTCGAAGGCGTCCCGGGGCTTGATGTGGTTGCGCTCGGCGAGCACGCCGATCGCCTGCTCGACGATCACCCTGGACGCCAGCGCGTGCTCGAGCTGGATTACCGACAACCTCAGTTGCTCGGTCTCGTTGAGGTCGCGATCGGCGCGCCGGGGCCGCCCGGGCGGGCTGAGGTCCTCGGCGAGCAGGTCGGCCAGGACCATCGCGGAGATCAGATCGCCTACCGGGCGGATCTCGGCGCCGGGTCCCTCGACGATCCAGCCGGTGGGCGCGCGGCGCAGCCGCATGTCGGAGGCCCCGGGAGCGGGCGTGCCGGCGGCGGCTCCTCCTCCTGTCTCGCCGGGCCCCCGTGCGGTGCCCGGTCGGGGCGGTCCTGACCGGGGCGGTCCGGGCCGCGGCGCGCCGGGCCGACCAGGCGGCCCGGGCCTGATCGCGCGGGCGACGGCATCCGGGGTGGGTATCCGGCCGGGGCCCCCGGCCGGCGAGGGCGGTTGTGATCCGCGCGGTGCTCTCTCCGAGCCGGGAGCCTCCGCGGTCCGCGCGCGCGGCGAACTCGCCGCCTCCTCACCCGGCCCGCCGGCACCGGCCGCTCCGGCTGTCCCGGACGGCGTGCCGCCCGGTGGGGCCGCACCGTGCGCGGCATCACCACCCGCGGCGGTACCACTCGGTGTGGCGCCACCGGGAGCGGCGCCACCCGGAGCGGTGCCGGGCGGGGGAGCCGCGCCGCCCGCCCGCCCGGTGGGCCCCGCACCGCCCGTCTCGCCGGCGGCACCGTTCTCGGTGCCCCGGGAGCCCGTTCCGTCACCCTCCGCCTCGTTACTGGCAGCAACCCCCGAGGGGGCCTCCCGCACGAGTTGGTCGCGGAGTGCGTCCGACGCTCCCAGACTGTCCGCAATCGCCCTCAGTACACTGAGTGTCTCGGTGGGAACGGTGAGCGATGAGCGGTCGAGGCCGGCGAGAATGCCGAGAACGGTCCCGTCCGGCCCGACGACGGGCATCGCGACATAGCTGAGAATGCCGAACCGCTCCGGCTCGACGGTGTCGGCCAGGGCGGGATCCTGGTCGGCCCGGGAGCCCGCGGCTGGCGCTCCATCGAGCATCCGGGCAGGTAGACAGCGGGCGCGCGGAACACTCAGCCCGGAAACCAGCTCGGGGATCGGCCCGGTCACCCGTAGGTAGGTGGCAACATCCGTCGACACCGCGACGAGGCACGTCTGCTCCATCTGATGGAGTGCGTGCGTGGCTCTCAGCGCGGCGTCGACCGTGCTCCACGGGAGTCCTGAAGGTGCTGACGACACAGGCCGAACTCTCCCACAAAGTTCACGGGCAGTGACGGACACCGTCCCACGAGCCGGCCGCGTGTGCGTCGGGAAGGCGTGAACTTCCGAAAGATCGTCGCCCTGTGTATCCGTTATGCGGCGGAAGTGACCTTCTCGGTGACCTGGCGGAGGGTCGGATTCGTCATCACCGTCCCATCGGGGAAGACGACGGTCGGTACGGTC
The DNA here is from genome assembly GCF_023242985.1 of Frankia sp. Mgl5. NCBI lineage: Bacteria > Bacillati > Actinomycetota > Actinomycetes > Frankiales > Frankiaceae > Frankia > Frankia sp. Mgl5. The sequence goes on from NZ_JALKFY010000003.1 coordinate 133,175, forward strand.
GCGTTGCCGTTGTTCGCATCGCGGACAAGTTGCTCTGCTGTCGGGTCCTGCTCGATGTCGACTGTCACGTACTCCACCCCCGCCCGGTCCAACTGGCCCTTGAGCCGGACGCAGTAGCCACACCAGGGGGTGGTGTACATCGTGAGCACGGTGAGACCTCCGTTGGCGACGATCCGTCAGATGACGGGTTGCGGTGAGCGACGTCCGGTGGGCGGCGCTCTGCGTATGACGCACTGCATAACCAGGCCATGGTGACTTCGCTTCCCCGGGCCGCGCACGGTTACCGTGTCCGGTGATGTCCGGACCCAGCGCCTCCGAGGCCCGTCGCGCGGCGTCGCCGCCCGATCGTCGATCGTCACCCGATCCGGTCCCGGCCGGCGCGGAGCAGGGGCTCGACCCCGAGCAGCTCGCCGCCGTGCTCGCCCCGGTCGGGCCGGTCTGCATCCTCGCGGGCGCGGGCACCGGCAAGACCCGCACCATCACCCACCGGATAGCGCACATGGTCACGGAACGGGAGGTCGGGGCGGGGCAGATCCTCGCCGTCACCTTCACCAACCGGGCCGCCGGCGAGCTGCGCGGCCGGCTGCGGGTGATGGGTGTGGACGGCGTCCAGGCCCGCACCTTCCACGCGGCCGCGCTGCGTCAGCTCTCCTACTTCTGGCCCTCCGTCGCCGGGACGGCGCTGCCGAGGCTGGAGAAGAGCCGGATCCCGCTGATGGCGAAGGCCGCGAACCGTGCCCGGCTGCGCCCGGACCGCGCCGAGCTGCGCGACCTCACCTCCGAGGTGGAATGGGCGAAGGCGACGATGGTGGCGCCCGCCGACTACGTCCGCCTCGCCGCCGCCCACGGCCGGGAGACCTCCTTCGCGCCCGACGTCGTCGCCCGCCTCTACGAGGCCTACGAGGAGGTCAAGAGCGAGGCGGGGGTCCTCGACTTCGACGACCTGCTGCTGCTGACCGCCGCCGTGGTCGAGGAGCACGGCTGGGTCGCCACCGAGCTCCGCGCCCGCTACCGTCACTTCGTCGTCGACGAGTACCAGGACGTCAACCCGCTGCAGCAGCGCGTGCTCGACGCCTGGCTCGGTGACCGCGACAGCCTGTGCGTCGTCGGGGACGCGAACCAGACCATCTACTCGTTCACCGGCGCCTCCGCGCGGCACCTGGTGGAGTTCCCGCGTCGGTTCCCGGCCGCGGCGGTCGTCCGCCTCGTCCGGGACTACCGCTCCACCCCTCAGGTGGTCGCGCTGGCGAACCGGCTGCTCGACGGCGCCGCCCGGCCCGTGCCGGATACGCGGGGAGCATCGGCCGTCCAGGCCGGCCCGGGTGTTCCGGGTGGTGCGGGTGGTGCGGAGGGCCGGTCCGCGGCGGGGCGGCTGGTCGCGATGCGCCCGTCCGGCCCGGAGCCCGTGTGGCTGGAGTCCGACAGCGAGCCCGAGGAGGCCGCCGCCGTGGCCCGGCGGATCCGCGGCCTGCTCGGCACGGGCGTCCCGGCCAGCGAGATCGCCGTGCTGTACCGGATCAACGCCCAGTCGGAGGCGTACGAGACGGCGCTGGGCCGGGCTGAGGTCCCCTATCTCGTGCGCGGCGGTGAGAAGTTCTTCGAGCGGCCCGAGGTGACCGGGGCGGTGCGGATGCTGCGTGCCGCGCTGCGCTCCGCCGAGACCGACCGCCCCGGCGGGCTCGCCGACGTGGTCGCGGACGTCCTCAGCGCGCTCGGATGGCGGCCGGGGGCGCCGCCGGCCGGGCCCGGAGCCGACCGTGAGCGCTGGGAGAACCTCGCCGCTTTGCACCGGCTCGCCGCCGAGCTCGAGGCGCGCGAGCCCGAGGCCGACCTCGCCGCCTTCGCCGCCGACCTCGCCGAGCGCGCGGCACACCAGCACACCCCGACGGTGCAGGGCGTCACGCTCGCCTCACTGCACGCGGCCAAGGGCCTCGAGTGGGACGCGGTGTTCCTGGTCGGCCTCGTCGACGGGACGCTGCCCATCGTGCACGCCCAGACCGACGAGCAACTGGCCGAGGAGCGCCGTCTCCTCTATGTCGGGGTCACCCGGGCGCGGGTCCACCTGACGCTGTCCTGGGCGCTGGCGCGGGCGGAGGGCGCGCGCCGCTCGCGGCGGCCGTCCCGGTTCCTGGACGAGCCGCGCCGCGCGGCGGCGGTTTTCCGGCGCGGCTCGTCCGCGGCCCGCCCGGGCTCGGCGCGTGCGGAGCCCGGCACCGCCGGCAACGGCCGCGCACGGAACCGGTCGAGCGTGCTCTGCCGGGTCTGCGGGCGCGCGCTGGCGGGCGCCGAGGCCCGCGTCGGCCGGTGCGAGGCCTGCCCGGGGGGGCCGGTGGACGGCGAGCTGTTCGAGCGGCTGCGCGCCTGGCGCGCCCGCCGGGCGAAGGAGCAGGGCGCGCCGGCCTTCGTGGTCCTCACCGACGCGACGCTGCGCCTGATCGCGGAACGGCGCCCGTCCACGGTCGCGGAGCTGGTGGCGCTGCCCGGCATCGGCCAGAGCAAGCTCGACCGCTACGGCGAGGACGTCCTCGCGCTGGTCACGGGGCGTCCACCGGCTGGATCGCCGCCCACGGGCTGACGCCTGGTGCTCGGAATGTGACACGCCGGCGGTGAGTGGGTCGCGCTGTGGCTGAGGGTGTCTGTGTGATCACATGGAAAATAAGTTGTCAGCGTGGGCGATGGCTCCTACCGTGTTCCATGAACACCGGGGCGCGATCAACAGCGCTCGCGGGCTGGCAGCAGCACGCTCCTACGCAGGGTGAGGGAGGGATCTCGATGAGGCTCGTCATGCTGGCCTATACGCGTACGCGGCCCTCTCTCGGCACCTCCTGCGATCAGCCCGGTCAGGCCCGCCTCGTCGGCCACGCCACCCGGCGGCCCGGCGCCGGGGCGTCCGGTGCGCACATCGGTGTCGATCAGGTTCTCCGCGCGCGCGTGACCGGCGCGCATCTGGCCGCTCCGCATGGCGCCACCCTGCCCAGCGGCCCGGCGCAAGGCACCGACATCACCACCGGCAACACGACCGTCATGCGGGCAGCCGCGCGTTCGCTGCGCCCGTTCGCCCTGTGGGGCCCCGTCCCAGATCCGCTCCTGGCATAGCGCCGAAACGGAGCGAATCCGAGGCCGCGGACCCGACAGGGGTCCGCGGCCTTCGTGTTTTCCAGGGCCGGCGCCGACCCGCCACCGCACCGCGAGACCCGAGCTGACCGCTGTCGATGGATGCAAGACCGAGAAACCGAACCGAAGAAACCGCCAGTGTCGGAGGTGACCCCGGTGTTCGACCCCTCGATCGTTTCCCGGATCGAGCGGGAGCGTCTCGTCCTGCCCTGCTGGGACGTGGACCCCGAGCTTTTCTTCGCTGAGTCCCCGGCGGACGTCGAGTCCGCCAAGTCCGTGTGCGTGGACTGCCCGGTGCGGCTCGCCTGCCTGTCGGCCGCCATCGACAGGAACGAACCGTGGGGAGTCTGGGGAGGTGAACTTGTCGTGACGGGCCGTGTCGTGCCCCGCAAGCGCCCGCGTGGCCGCCCGCGCAAGGAGGTGGCTGCCTGAGGCCTGGTTGGGCGGGGCCGTGGCGGGACGCCGATTCGTCGGCGTCCCGCCCCGTGGAGTTGGCATGTGCTTCTCCTGGTGGTGTGGTCGGCGCCGGTAGTGTGCGAGCGTGCCCAGCAGCGAGCGCGTGTATCCGGTCCGCAGCGGTGTCACTCCCGACCGCGTTGCCACCGTCGCCGAGGCGCCGGCCGGCGCTCCCGTCCAGGCCGTCCCCGCCGACGGGCCTCCCTCGGGCACCGTGACGGCCAGGGCGCCCGGAGTGGCCACCGCGGCCGTGACGACCACCGCGGCCGGGGATGCCCCCGAGGCCGGGGTGGCCGGGCCGGTCAGGGCGGTCGCGGAGCCCGGGCTGGCACAGGCGGTGGCCGTGCTCACCCGGCCCGACCTCGCCCACGTCGTCGACCTGGTCGCGTGGGTCGAGGACGGCTGGTTGCACGTCGCGAACGCCGACGGTGCGTCGCGCCTGCCGGTCGACGATCCGGACGGGCCGTGGGAGATCCTGCGCGGCCGGGACCCGGTCGCCGACCAGGACCCCATGCACGGTGTTCCGCTGATGGCCGCGCTCGCCGACCCGTCCCCGCCGGCCGCGCGCAACGCCTACCCCTTCGCGGGACGGCGCCTGCTGTCCATATTCGCCGACCCGACGCGCTCGCCGGACATCGCCGTCGTTCACACCCCGCGGCACTACTGGCCCGAGCGGGGCGGCCATCTGGGGGAGCACGGCTCGCTGGACGCCGGGCAGTCCCGGGCGCCGCTCGTTCTGTCCGGGGCAGGTGTGACCGCCCGTGGCCTGCTGCCGCGGGTCGCCCGGGTGATCGACGTCGGTCCGACCCTGGCGACGCTCGCCGGGGCGGCGATGCCCGAGGCGGAGGGAACCGCGCTCGACGATCTCGCCGGGCCGGGAGCCCGGCATGTGGTCGGGCTGCTGTGGGACGGGACGAACTGCAACGACCTGCTCGACCTCGCCGCCCGGGGAGAGCTCCCGAACGTCGCCCGCCTGCTGGCCCGCGGTGTCGCGCTGACCGGCGGCGCCCTGGCCGAGTTCCCGAGCGTGACCCTCACCAACCACACCTCGGCGATCACCGGCGTCGGCCCCGGCCGGCACGGCATTCTGCACAACGTCTACTTCGACCGCGCGACCGACCGCCAGGTGATCACCAACGAGGCCGCGACCTGGCACGTCGCCTGCGACCAGCTCCGGGACGGCGTGTCGACGGTGTTCGAGGCGGTGGCCCGCTCCCGCCCCGGGACCGAGACGGCCTGCGTGAACGAGCCGATCGACCGCGGGGCGAGCTACTCGACGTTCGGCCTGGTGCGAACCCTCGGGGTCGGGCCGGGCGCCGGCGGCGGTGCCGAGGCCGGTGCCGAGGCCGCTGGTGGCGGGATGGAGGACTACCTGCCGGCCGCCGAGGGCGACCCGCACGCGAGCGCCGAATGGGTCACCGCCGACCCGCACTACGCCTGGTCGACAAGGGTGGACGCGCTGGGGCTGACCCAGATCACCGACCTGTGGGCCGCCGGCCGGGAACCACCCGTGCTGACCTGGTGGAACACCACCATCACCGACACCGGTCATCACGGCGGCGGGCCCTACTCACCCGAGGCCCGCGCCGCGCTGGCCGACGCCGACCGCCGGCTGGGGGTGTTCCTCGACCTGGTGGAGCGCCGTGGCCTCACCGACCAGACGGCCATCCTGCTCACCGCCGACCACGGATTCGAGGCGGCCGACCCCGACTGCCGCGGTGACTGGGACGTCGCCCTGCACCGCGCCGGGGTGGTCTTCCGGGACGAGGGCTACGGCTTCATCTACCTGGGCCTCGCCGGCGACGACGAAGCCCCGGCCGGCTTCGCTGATCCGGGCAGCCCGGCCAACCTCGGAGACCGGGCCACGCCAGGTGGCCCGGGGGCCCAGGCGACGGCCTCCCTGCCGCCGCAGCCGCCAGGCACCTGAGCTCCCGCCCGGACCGGGGCCCGCCAGCCCGGCCTGGGTTGGACCCCGGGCTCGGCCTGGGCCCTCCTGCCTTAGGGCAGTCAGGGTAATAGTGCATGTCAGCGGGATGGGTCAGCCGGGTTCGGGCTGGGTCCCGGGTTCGGGCTGGGCCTCCTTCTCGAGCTTGCGTCGGTTTCCTGGAGCTGGCCGGGCCTGCCGCGACGGTCGGCTGGTCTCCGGTGGACCAGCCTGCTCCGGCGTGCTGGCCTTCGCCGGGCTGACCTGTTCCGCCGGGCTGACCTGTTCCGCCGGGCCGGCCTGCTTCGCCGGGCCCGCCTGCTTCAGCGGACCGGCTTGTTCTACCGGGCTGGCCTGCTCCGGCGGGCGGACGCGGCTGCGTGCGCGGCCCGAGCGCCCCGAGCGCTGCGCGGGGGCGGTGGCGAGGACCACCGGCCCGGGGAGCGGACGGATGACGCCGGTGCCGTCCTCGATGTCGAGTCTGGGAAGGCGGCGGTTCGGCCGGTTCGCGGCTGCCGCGTGGCGTGCGGCGGCGCTGCGCGGCGGGGCGAACCCGGGCTGCCAGCGCTCCATCTCGGCCCGGAACGGGCCGGAGCTGCCGAGCTGGCAGAGGATCCCGATCGCGCCGAGCGTCACCCGGTGGATCAGCAGGTAGGACGGTGGCAGGTTGAGCTGGCGGCCGAGCTGCGCCGCGGCGGAGCGCCAGTCACCGAGGCGGAGCGCCTCCCCGCGCAGCCAGTCGCGGGAGAAGGTGAACTCCTCGTCGGTGATCGGCGCGAGCATCGGTGCCAGGTAGTCGAGCAGGTCCTCCGCGGGGATGGTGGCGCCCTCCGGGATGAACCCCTCCGCCCGCAGCCCTTCGGCGACGGCCTCGGCGTCACCGGCGAGGGTCAGCCGGGCGAGCCGGCCGATCGGCTCGGGCAGCCCGCCGGGCAGACGGTTCACCGCCCCGAAGTCGAGAACACCGAGCCGGCCGTCCGCGAGGAGCCGGAAGTTGCCCGGGTGCGGGTCGGCGTGGAGCAGCCCGGCCCGGCCGGGGCAGGAGTAGAGGAAGCGGACCAGGAGGAGGCCGGCGCGGTCCCGCTCCTCCCGCGTCCCCCGGTCGATGATGGTCGACAGTGGCACCCCGTCGATCCACTCGCTGACCAGGACCCGGTCCGCCCCGGCGATCGGCCGGGGGACAACGATGTCCGGGTCGTCGGCGTAGGCCTGCGCGAACGCCCGCTGCCAGGCGGCCTCGAGCCGGTAGTCGAGCTCCTCGGTGATGCGTGCCTTGAGCTCGGCGACCAGCGGCTTGATGTCGAGACCGGGCGTCAGCGCGCCGAACAGCCGCGCGGCGCGGCCCAGCTGGTTCAGATCAGCCAGCAGGGCCGCGCCCGCCCCCGGGTACTGGATCTTCACCGCGACGGGCCGGCCGTCCGCCCACACGGCGCGGTGCACCTGGCCGATGCTCGCGGCGGCGGCGGGTGTGTCGTCGAAGCTGGCGAACAGGGCCCGCCATTCGGGACCGAGCTCCTCGGCGAGGACCTTGTGCACCGTGGCGGCGGGCAGCGGTGGCGCCGCCTCCTGCAGTTTCGTCAGCGCGGCGCGGTAGGGGCCGGCGACCTCGTCGGGCAGCGCGGCCTCGAAGACGGACAGCGCCTGCCCCAGCTTCATGGCCCCGCCCTTGAGCTCGCCGAGCACCCGGAAGATCTGCGCCGCGGTGCGCTGCTGCAGCTCGGTCGCGACGGCCTCGGCGGGCCTGCCGCCGAGGCGCTTTCCGACGCCGAGTGTCGCCCGGCCGGCGATGCCGATCGGGAGGGTCGCGAGCTTGGCGGTGCGGACGACCGCTCGCCGTGGGATGTCGGACACAGCTCCATCGTGCCTCCTCAAGCCGGATGCCGCGCCGCCCGCGCCGTACCCGTGTTCAGACTGCGTGGCTGGGGGCGATGGCGTCCGCGGGGGCGGACGGGGCGGCCACCGGTGGTGACAGGTCGGGCTGATCCCCGGGGGCCGGCCCGTCCGCCCCGGCGCGCGCGGTGCGGCAGGGGCACTCCGGGTGCACCGGCCAGGTGCGGCGTCGGATCCGTAGGTCGGATCTGCTGACCTCGAGGGTGCCGCCGGCGGTGGCCGGCAGGCCTGCCGCCGATCCGCGGCCAGCCGATGGCCTGGTCTCGAGGTAGTCGAGCGCCTGCATGGCCGCCATCGAGGCGACGAGCGTGGCCAGCGAGATCTCGCAGGGGTCGGGGCCGCGCTCCGACGGTCGGACCATCTGCAGCGCCAGGATCGGCCAGTCGGGGTCCCGGGCGTCGCGGTACAGGTGCTGGCAGTGCAGGCAGGAACTGACCCCCGGCACTACGAGCGGCCCGACTATGCCCGTGGTCTCGCGGACGCCGGCGAGCAGGTGCGGTACCCCGGACCGCTCCAGCCCCAGGCATTCGTCCGGGTGGACCAGCGGGATCCCCACCGGGGCCAGCAGGACGAGATCGGGGCGAAAGGGCTCGATCTCGGGGGACCTGGGTGACCTCGCGGGCCTGCTGGACCGCGGTGGCCGAGGCGCCCCGCCGCCGACCCGCCCCATCGCGGAGTGGGCGGCGAGGGCCCGGGGCCGCCCGATGTCGTCCAACCGCAACCCCCCGGGAGCGACGTCAGCCGCGGAGGTGGAACCGGGGTCGTCGACGATGACCTGCCCGACGCCGGCCGCGGTGAGCAGCGCCGCTATCTGGGCACCGATCCGCCCGGCGCCGCGGACGGCGACCTGGGCCAGACGACGGGCAGCGAGGACCGAGCCGGGCGGACGCACTCCGAAGGTCGCGAGCGACATGGCGGCGACATCCGGGGCGAGGCGCCCGTGGTCGGCGTCGTCCTGGGGCGCCGGCTCGGTGTCGGCACTGTCGTCGAGCAGCCCGGCCTGGGCCAGTATCTCGATCATCACCTGGGTGGCGGGATCGTCGGCCTGGCCGCCGGGGTCGAGGTGAGGGCCCGGCTGGTCCAGCGCGTCGAGTGCCGAGACGTCCGCCGGACTCAGATCGGTGATGATCACGGCACGAAGCGGATCGACACCGATCTGCAGGGTGGTGCTGTCCCGCCAGAGGCGGCGAAGGCCGGGTTTGAGGACCGGGCGCACGGGACCCCCTTCGCGTCGGCCGGCACCGAGTGGGCCGGCGGCGATGACAACAGGTCCACGATGACATGAGATCGAAATGCCGCAGTGCGGATGATCGCGCCCTGTGGACAGCCCATTCCCGAACGGTCCTGACCTGTGGGCGGGCCTTGTCGCTGTGGATTTCACTACCGGCTGTTCAGGGCAAAAGGTGCAAAAATGGCCCATCTGCGGTGGGTCGAGGCTGGCGGCCCGCCGCGCGAGCCATGGCGTGCGTCACGGCGGCGGCGCGGAGCAGTCGCGGGAGTGATGGCCGCAACGGATGGCGGGCGCCAACGATCACAGGGGTGCAGCGCAACGGCGGCAGCCACCACGGGCGAGCCGTCACGGGCGGGCACAGTACGCCGGGTGCGAGGCACGCAACGCCGGGCGCGGGCCGGCGGGTGAGGAAGACGAACCCCCGGGTGGAACGTGGAGCCTCCGGCTTCCCCTTCCGGAGGCGCCTCGCATACCCGGGGGCCGCGAGGTCAAGCTACGACTGATTCGCCTTGCCGGTCAATTCGTGTGGTCCTCAGACCCGTGCATGTCACGCTGGGTCGGGAGCGGCGAGATCAGGAAGGCGAGTCGCCCGAGGCCGGCGGAGTGTCTTCTCCCGGCGCCGTGTCGTCGAGTTTCTCGATTTCCGCCATGATGTCGACGTCGGAGCCCGCCCCGGCGCCGGAGACGAACGCGGACGGGTCCGCGAGGTCCTCCCCGCCGGGCAACAGGTCCGGATGCGCCCATACCGCGTCCCGCCCGTCGTGCCCGCGGGCCTCGCACAACGCCTCCCACAGCGCGGCGGCCTCGCGCAGCCGGCGCGGGCGCAGCGACAGGCCGACGAGGGTCGAGAAGATCTGCTCTCCCGGGCCGCCCTCGGCGCGGCGCCGACGGACCATCTCGCGCAGCTTCGCCGCGGACGGCAGGTGCTCGGACGCGGCGGTGTCCGCGACGTGGTCCACCCAGCCCTCGATCAGCGCCAGGATCAGCTCCAGGCGGGCCAGCGCCGCCTTCTGCTCGGGGGTGTCCGCGTCGGCGAAGACATCTTCCCCGAGCGCCTCGGTGAGCCGCTCGGGGTTCATCAGCGCGGTGGGGTCGATCATCCGCATCACGCGGCCGACCGCCTCCGGGTCGACGGCGATGCCACGCGCGTACTCCTCGACCGCGCCCAGCACGTGCGCCCGCAGCCAGGGGACGTGCGCGTACAGCCGGTTCGACGCCGCCTCGCGCAGCGCCAGGTAGATGCGGACCTCTTCGTCCTCGACGCCCAGGCCCTGCCCGAAGGCGGCCACGTTCGCCGGCAGCAGGGCGGCCGTGCCCGCGGGGCCCAGCGGCAGCCCGACCTCGGTCGAGCTGACCACCTCGGCCGCCAGGCTGCCGATGGCCTGGCCGACCTGCGCGCCGAAGAGCATGCCGCCGACCTGGTTCATCATCTGCACGACCGGCCCGCCGGCGCCCATCAGCCGGCCGAGGTCGACGCCGGGCGGCAGCGCGCCCGCGAGCTCGGGCGGCAGGTCGCCGCCGCCGAGCTGGCTCAGGCCGGACGAGATCCCGGTGCGCATGGCCTCGACGACCTTGCCCGCCACCGGGTCGCACAGCGTCCGCCAGACAGGCAGCGTGGCCTCGATCCACTGCTCGCGGGACCACGCCGCGGCGGTGGTCGCGCCGGCCGGCAGCGCGGTCATCGGGTCGAGCCACACGTCGGCGATGCGCAGCGCCTTCTCGACCTCACCGGTCTCGGCGGCCCGCACCGCGCGGTCGTCGCTGCCCAGGGTCCGCACCGCCACCTGGCGGGCGAGCTCCCAGTTGACCGGACCGCCCTGCCAGGAGAGCAGCCGTTCGAGCTCGGCGAAGAACGGGGCCCCGCCAGCGGGGCGCTCCGGGTCGCCACCCGGAGTGGGGCCGAAGCCGAAGGGGAAGCCGCCGCCGCTCATGGGTGGGGCCTGTAAGCGTGCCGTAGGGACATGAACCCACGGTAGTGCGTTTTCCGGCCGACCGGTGAAACGGAGTCGGCCGGGCGTTACCGTCGGGGGGTGGATGTGACCTGCTCGGATCCGGTACCCGTTGTCGATGGTGTGGCTCGGGGTGTCGTCGTTCTTGCGGAGATGCGTGAATTGCCGCTCTCTGTGGACGAATGCCTGGCTGCCGTGCGGTTGCCGGAGGTCGGTGGAATCGGTCTCTTCATCGGCACCGTCCGCGATCATGATCATGGCAGGTCGGTGGTGGACCTCGAGTACAGCGCGCATCCCCGGGCCGCCGGCGAGCTGGCCCGGGTGGCCGGCGATGTGGCCGCTGAGCTGGGCGTTCACGCCATAGCGGTGCTGCACCGGACGGGTCAGCTGGCAATCGGGGACATCGCGGTCGTCGTGGCCGCTGGCGCCGCGCACCGCGCGGAGGCGCTGGAGGCCTGCCGGCGCCTCATCGACGACGTGAAGGAACAGGTGCCCATCTGGAAGCGCCAGGCATTCGCCGATGGCGCGACAGAATGGGTGGGCGCCTGCTGAGCGGGGCACCTAGGATAGATATTGGTCATCTTCCTTCCCCCGTCTCGACGTCGAGGCCGCCATGTGGTTCCTGCTGATCCCACCTGCCGCGGTGCTCCTGGCTCTCGCCTGGTTCACCCTGCGCAGCCGACCCGACCGCACCTCCGAAGCCATGATCACCGTCGAGGGCTACCGCCGGAGCATGGCTGCCCTCGCCCGCCCCATCCCGTCCGTGCGTGAGGCCACTACTGTCAAGGTGTCACCCTCGGTGACCATGATGCCCGTCTCCGTCCCGTCGGCGCGGCCCGCTGGCAGCGAGCCCGACCCGGCGGACGGCGAGCCGGGCCGAGATTCCCGCGATTCCCGCGACCTGGCCCGTCCGGCCGACGCCTGACCGGTCCCTCCCGGCCGAGCGGTGCCCTGGTGCCGCCCGGCCGGGGCGGCCGGCAGGTGGGCCGGTCGGCGGGCGGTCATCCGAACTGCCGGCGGCGATCTACGTAGACTGCGGGAATGGGCCGCCGCGCGCAGACACTCTTCGTTGCGTCGGTGCTGACGCTGATCCTCGCCGTCGCGGGCCTGTGGCTGCCGGTGCCTTTTGTGACCTTTGCGCCCGGTCCGGTTACCGACACTCTCGGTAAGGTCGACGGGGCGCCGCTGATCGAGATCGACGGCCGCAAGACCTACCCGACGGCCGGCAGCCTCGAGCTGACCACCGTCGAGGAGACACCCCGGCTGAACCTGCTCGGCGCCCTGCAGGACTGGTTCGCCTCCGACCGGGCCGTTGTGCCCAGCGAGCTGGTCCGTCCGCCGGGCTCCAGCCAGGAGCAGATCCGGCAGGAGAACACCCAGGCGATGATCGACTCCCAGGACCAGGCGACCGCGGCCGCGTTGAGCGAGCTCGGCATCGCCCCGACCGGGGCAGAGGTCGTCGTGCATGAGGTGCTGTCCGACTCGCCGGCCCAGGGCCTGCTGCGCGCCGGTGACGTCATCACCTCTGTCGGCGGCGTCGCCATCACCGGTCAGGACGGCCTGCGGGAGCAGATCGGCCGGGTGAAGCCCGGTGAGGTGGTCGAGGTCGCCTACCGGCGGGACGGCACCGCCGGCACCGGGCGGATCACCACCAGGCCGGCGACGGACGATCCGACGCGGCCGATGATCGGGGTGACGACGACGGAGAAACGGTCGTACCCGTTTACCGTCCGTATTCGGATCTCCGACATCGGCGGGCCCAGCGCCGGCCTGATGTTCGCGCTGGGCATCGTCGACCTGCTCACCCCCGGCGAGCTGACCGGCGGGAAGACGGTCGCCGGCACCGGGACCATCGACGCAGCCGGCGAGGTAGGCCCCATCGGGGGCATCCAGCAGAAGATCCTCGGCGCGCAGCGGGCCGGCGCCTCGGTCTTCCTGGTCCCGAAGGGCAACTGCGCGGACGCCGTCCGGATGAACACCGACCTGCGGCTTGTCCAGGTGACGGACCTGTCGGGAGCCCTGGACGCGCTCAACACCCTGCGGGCCAAGCCCGACGCCACCAACGTGCCCACCTGCTCCGCGGCGTAGCGCGAACGCCGGCTCGGTAGGCGCTGGCAGCGCAGCGAAGCAGGGACAGCCGCCAGGGACAGCCGCCAGGGACGGCAGCATGTGGGGACGGCCGTGTAGCGGGAGCGGCGAGGGGGCGGGCGCCCCCGAGGCCGCCCGCCCCCTCCGCGATTCCTGGGTGCGGCTCTACCGGAACGTCTCGAGCAGGCCGTCGACGAGGTTGTCGGCGAGGTCGGGGTCGATGACCAGCTCGTCGTCGCCGCGCACCCGCAGGCACGAGGCGTGCATGCCGGCGCGGGTCACCCCGACCGCGAGCCGGACGTCCTGGCGCTCCGGGTGGTTGGCGGCCCAGTGCTCGATGTCGCGCTCGTCGTAGGGCACCTCGGCCTCGGCGCTGGGCGGCAGCACGACGAGCTCGGTGACCAGGACGCAGCCGAGAACCTCGGGCGGCCAGCCGATGCCGGACAGGACTTCGTCGAGCCGCCCGGCCGGGAGCGGTTCCTGTTCCACCGGCGTTAGGGATCCTGGCGGGGCGTCGCCGATGTGGGGGGCGAGGCCCGGTTCGCGCATCAGCAGCTCGGACGTGTCCGCGAGGGCGTAGACCTGGCTGGGCTGGTCCCAGCCCAGCTCGGCGACGTGGCGTTCGACCTCCAGGACGACGGAGGTCAACTCGGTGATGCTCGGACTGGTCACCGACCCATCCTCTCGGATCTAGCCACACTCGGCTGGCGTAGGTTGCCCTGAAGGCGGGCACTCGACCCGCGCCCGGAACGGACGGAGGAGCTTGTGGCAGGAACCAGTCGCAGACCGCTGCTGACACGCACACGCCTGCTCGTGCCGGTGCTGGTCATTCTGGTCCTGCTCGTGGTGTTTCTCGGCGTCTTCACTCGCCTCTACACAGATCTTCTGTTCTACCGCTCGGTGGACTTCAGCAACGTCTTCGGCACCGTCGTATTCACACGAATACTTCTGTTCGTGCTCTTCGGCGCGGTCATGGCAATTGCGGTGGGAACGAACATAGTACTCGCCTACAAGTTGCGGCCGCCCATCCGGCCCCTCTCGACCGAGCAGCAGAACCTCGAGCGGTACCGCGTTGCGATCGAACCGTACATGCTGCTCGTCCTGCTGGCGGTCTCGACCCTGTTCGGGCTGATCGCGGGGCTGTCGGCGTCCGGGCGCTGGCGGACCTGGCTGCTGTGGATCAACAGCGAGCCGTTCGGTCAGACCGACGCCCAGTTCGGCCGGGACATCAGCTACTACGTCTTCAGTTATCCGTTCCAGCGCTTCCTGCTTGCCTTCCTGCTCACCGCGGTCATGCTCTCGCTGCTGGTCGCGGTGCTCACCCACTACCTGTTCGGCGGAATCCGGCTGCAGTCCGCCGGCGAGCGGGTGGCCCCGGCGGCGAAGGCGCACATCTCCGTGCTGCTCGGGCTGGTCGCGCTACTCAAGGCGTGGGCCTACTACCTGGACCGCTTCGGCCTGGTGTTCTCGGCCCGGGGCGTGTCGACCGGAGCGTCCTACACCGACGTCCACGCGGTGCTGCCGGCGAAGCTCATCCTGCTGTTCATCTCGCTGGCCTGCGCCGTGCTGTTCATCTACAACATCTTCCAGCGGGGCTGGACGCTGCCGTTGCTCGGTGCCGGCATCCTCGTGCTGTCCTCGGTGGTCATCGGCGGGATCTACCCGGCGATCGTCCAGCAGTTCCAGGTCCGGCCGAACGAGGCGTCGCGCGAGGAGCCCTACATCGCGCGCAACATAGCCGCGACCAGGTCCGCGTACGACATCCAGGACGTCAAACCGGTCGCCTATCCGGCGAGCACGGGTGCGACCGCGCGGCAGATAGCCGACGACAAGGGCACCGTCCCGAACATCCGGCTGCTCGATCCGAGCAAGCTGTCGACCACGTTCCAGCAGCTCCAGCAGATCCGTGGTTACTACGGGTTCCCGCAGACCCTCGACGTCGACCGCTACACCACGACCGTGGACGGGAAGGACACAACCCGGGACTATGTGGTGTCGGTCCGTGAGCTCAACCAGGACGGCCTGGGTGAGGACCAGCGGAACTGGATCAACCAGCATCTGACCTACACCCACGGCCGGGGCTTCGTCGCGGCGCCGTCCAACACCGCCGACGAGGGCCGGCCCGCGTTCACCGAGCGCAACCTGCCGGAGACCGGCAACTTCGGGGTCACCGAGAGCCGGATCTACTTCGGCGAGATGTCCCCGCAGTACTCGATCGTCGGCACCCGCCAGGCGGAGATCGACGGCCCGGGGCCGAACGACACCCAGCTCACGACCAGCTACGACGGTGACGGCGGTGTCTCCGTCGGCTCGACCTTCCGGCAGGCGCTGTTCGCGCTGCGCTTCGGGGAGCCGAACATCCTGCTCTCCGGCGACATCACCGGCCAGTCGCGCATCCTCTACGAGCGCAACCCGCGGGACCGGGTCAGCAAGGTGGCCCCCTGGCTCACCCTGGACGGCGACCCCTACCCGGCGGTGGTCGACGGGCGGGTCACCTGGATCCTCGACGGCTACACCACCTCGGACGGCTACCCCTACTCGGCCCGGCGGACCTTCGGTGACGTCACCGCCGACGCCGTGACCACCCAGAGCCGTAACCGCACCCAGCAGCCGGAGAACCAGGTCAACTACATCCGGAACTCGGTGAAGGCGACCGTCGACGCCTACAACGGCACGGTGACGCTCTACGCCTGGGACGAGCAGGACCCGGTGCTGCGGACCTGGATGAAGGCCTTCCCCGACACGGTGCGTCCCAAGGCCGACATCCCGCCGGCGCTGATGGAGCACTTCCGCTACCCGGAGGACATGTTCAAGGTCCAGCGGGACCTCCTCGGGCAGTACCACGTCTCCAACCCGCGGGATTTCTACTCCCAGGAGGACTTCTGGACGGTCTCCGAGTCCCCGGACGACACCCGCGAGCCGCAGCCGCCGTTCTACGTCTACAGCCAGCTCCCCGGGCGCAAGGAGCCGTCCTACAACCTGACCTCGCCGCTGATCTCGGCGCGTTCGTCCAAGCTCGCGGCCTACATGGCCGTCTCGATGGATCCGGACAACTACGGCCAGTTCACCCTGCTGCAGCTGCCGCCGGGCGACACGATCAACGGTCCTGTCCAGGTGCAGGCCGCCATCGAGTCGAACGGCGATGTCGTCCGGCAGCTCAACCTCTGGCGCGGCGCGGGCTCACAGACGATCGAGGGCAACCTGTTGACGCTGCCCGTGGCCGGCGGGCTGCTCTACGTGGAGCCGTACTACGTCCAGGCCCGCGGATCGACGGGATATCCGACCCTGCAGGGGGTGGCGGCAGCCTTCGGTGAACGGATCGGGTTCGGTTCCTCGCTCGCGGAGGCGCTGAACGCCGTCTTCGGGGCGGGGGCCGGCGCGTCCGCGGCCGGGGCGGGCACCTCGGCCGCGCCCTCCACGGGAACCGAACCGGGGCCGACGTCCCCGACGCCGTCGGCACCGCCGGCCGGGGATCTGGCGGGCGCCGTCGCCGAAGCCGAACGCGCCTACCAGGCGGGCCAGGACGCTCTCGGCAAGAACCCGCCGGACTTCGCCGCCTACGGCAAGGCCCAGACGGACCTCCAGGCGGCGTTGGACAGGCTGCGCCAGCTGTCACCGACGACCCCGGCGCCGACGACGGCACCTCCGACGACGGCACCTCCGGCGACGGCACCGACGACACCGCCGACGACGACGGCCACCGCGGCGCCCGCCTCGACGACCCGCGCGGCGCCAGCCGCCGCGCCCGCCGCCATGGACGGGGCGGGGGACCCGGGCCCACCGGTGCGGCCGGCCGTCGCCGAGAACCCACCGGCGGTCCGCCCGGCCGTCGCGCGGACCGGGGATCCCGGCTGAACCAGGCCGGGCGCCCGGGGCCTCCCGGGCGCCCGGCGAGCGGGCGGAAAATTCACCCCCCCGCTCGTTTGACATCCGGGCTCCGCGTCCCTGTATAGTAAAGACACACACCGACGCGGGGTGGAGCAGCTCGGTAGCTCGCTGGGCTCATAACCCAGAGGTCGCAGGTTCAAATCCTGCCCCCGCTACAAAGAAGAAATTCCCCCGAGAGAGTCACTCTCTCGGGGGAATTTCTTTATGCGGGCATTTTCGTTCGGAACCGTCCCGATCGGTCGGTCATCGACCACCGGGCGGTGTTCGAGGGGGATTCTCCCAGCCGTCGGTTTTGGCCGCCGCCGACGGTCAGTCGACCGCGACGAACCCGCCGCTCTGACGGCGCCACAGCCGGTCATACCGTCCGCCCAGCTCGAGCAGGGCCTCATGCGTGCCCTGCTCGGCGATCCGCCCGCCGTCCAGGACGACGATCCGGTCCATGGTCAGCAGGGTCGACAGCCGGTGCGCGATGGCGATCACCGTCCGGGTGGCCCACAGATCCTCCAGGGCGTCCTGAACGAGCCGTTCGCTCTCACTGTCGAGCGCGCTGGTCGCCTCGTCCAGGATGAGGATGGGCGCGTCGCCGAGAAACGCGCGCGCCAGCGCGATCCGCTGACGCTGCCCGGTCGAGAGCCGGATGCCCCGCTCGCCGACCAGGGTGTCGTACCCCTGATTGGTGCGGCTGACGAACTCGTGGGCGTGGGCGCGGCGCGCGGCCGTGATGACCTGCTCGTCGGTCACCCCGGCGGCGCTGCCGTAGACGATGTTGTCCCGGATCGAGCGGTGGAACAGGGTGACGTCCTGCGGGACGTAGGAGATCAGGCCGGCCAGTTGGCGGTCGTCGATCGGGGTGCCGTCGAGCGCCAGAGTCCCGGCGGGCAGCGGGTAGTAGCCGAGCAGGAGCTTCAGCAGGGTCGACTTCCCACTGCCGCTCTGGCCGACGATTCCGATCTTCTCGTTCCGGGCGATCTCCAGGGTGATGCCGTCGAGCACCGGGCGCCCGGGTTCGTCCGGGTAGGCGAAGCGCAGATCGTGGATGCCGAGCGACCGGGTGTAGCCGACCGGCCCGGGAAGCTGGGTCGCCTTGTGGAGCTGCGATGCTCCGTGGACGTCGGGTCGTTCGGGGGCGGCAGGCCGTCCGTGTGCGGTGGGCTGTTGATGCCGGTCCTCCCGGACGATGTCGCGGCCGCCGAACAGGTAGTGGTAGGCCTCCTCGACCCGGGCGAATCGCAGATTCAGCTGTGAGACCAGCCAGACCGTGTTCCAGATGTAGTCAGAGAAGACCGCGAGGGCGGCCAGGAAGGTGGTCAGCTGCGCCAGGGTGAGATCGCCGGCCAGGAACAGGTGCAGGTTCAGCAGGATCGTCCCGGGTCCGACCAGGTAGCGCACGACCAGGCTCATCGACGCGAAGTACACGATGTTCCACCGGTAGGACCCCGTCGCCGCCCGCAGGACGCCCCGGCGCTCGGCGCGCACCCGCGCGGATTCGGCGCCTTCGCGGCCGAAGGACTTCACCGCGACGAAGTTCGCGATCACATCGATGATCCGGCCGTCCAGGTCGGAGGCGGTGTCGGCGGTGTTGCGCTCCTCGGCGGCGACCCGCGAGATCGTCAGCCGCCCCAGCGCGAGCATCATCAGCAGCGACACGGTGAACGCGCAGCCGGTCGGGACGTTCACGGTGAACATGATCACCGCGAGCGCCGGCACCCTGACCAGCTGTTCGCAGAACTCCCAGTACACCGCGCTGAGGAACTCGCGGTACTCCCGGCCGAGCGTGCCGACGTAGCTGCTGATCTTTCCGGTGAAGGCGCCGACGAAGTACGGGTAGGGCTGCGTGATCACCTTGTCGAAGACGAGGTTCTCGTAGTCGTAGCCGCGGGCGAGGATCAGCCGCACCCACAGCAGCTCACCGCTGCGCCAGGACAGGTCGTGGCCGATCCCGCAGCAGATCAGCAGCGCGGCGGCCTGGTAGGCGGCACCGGTGTCGACCGGTACGGCGGCGAGTGCGGCCACGAACCGGCCCACGAAGATCGGTACGACGGCGAGCAGCGCGTTCGCGAGGACGAACACGCACAGCACCGCCGCCGCCCGCCACCGGAAGGTCATCAGGTGCGCGAGGTAGGAGCGCAGGCCTGCGTGCGGGCTGCGGCCCGCCGCCGAGCCTGGCCCGGCGACCAGGCTCGCCGCGGGGCGGGACGTGTCGGCCGTGCGGGAGGACGTGATCGTCACCCCGGAAGCGTGACAAGGACTTCCGATCCGCGCACCTGAATTATCACCGAAGCGGTGGTCGGAGGAGCGGCGTGGCTCAGCCGGTCGGGCGCTCCGGAGTGCGCCAGGGGCTGGCCGGCCGGAGCTGGTCGGCTGCCCGCAGCAGCGCCCGGGCCAGCGAGCGGGCCTCGTCGGGGTCGAGGTACGCCGCGGCCAGGCTGTCCAGCATGGGGGCGTCGACCCGCAGCAGGACGACCGGCGCGGCGCCGGTGCTCGCGGGGGGCTCCGGCCGGACGGTGATCTCCGCCTGCCCGATCTTCGTGATCAGGATGCCGTCCCGCGGGTCATGGTGGACGAGCGCCATGGTCTCCTCATCGATCGAGCCGGAATCAACCAGTCTTAGCGAAAGGTTGGACTCCTGTTGGCTCTTCATGGTTGCCCGGCGGCAAGTGTTGTCGTGGCGCCGACGTTTTCGGTCATCGAGCGCCCCAGGTGTAGGTCTGTTTGACCAGTCGCAGGTAGACGAAGGTCTCCGTCTCCCTGACCTGCGGAAGCGCACGGATGTGGTCGTTGATGAGGGACAGCAGGTGTTCGTCGTCCTCGGCCACGAGCTCGATCAGGATGTCGAACGTGCCCGCCGTGAGGACCACATAGTCGACCTCTGGAAGCTGGGCGAGGGCCTCGGCCACCTGCCGGGTGTCCCCGGAGACCTTCACGCCGACCATCGCCTCGCGGCGGAAGCCGACGCGCAGCGGGTCCGTCACGGCGACGATCTGCATGATCCCGGCGTCGAGCAGGCGCTGCACGCGCTGGCGGACCGCCGCCTCCGACAGGCCGACGGCCGTGGCCATCGCCGCGTAGGACCGGCGGCCGTCCTGCTGGAGCTGCTCGATGATCGCCTTGTTGATGTCGTCCAGCAGCGGTTCCGGAGTCTGGCGCTGACCGGGCGACCTGCGTGACTGCACGCGACATCCTCCTGGATGTTTCGTCCGATGGACGCCGATCGTGGGGCAAGTACTCGCTGCGCGTCATCGTATGGGCGCGGGGGCGTTGGCCTGGATATGGCATTTCTACCTCTCCGTCTCCACGGATTCCATCGCAAATGGCGCCCCGGGGCTACGCTTTCGATAGTCGAGAGCAAAGGAAGGGTGCGGTGACGGTGTCCAACGCGACGACCACGACTCCTCGTCCCGGTGACCCGCCGCGGACCGAGAGCGCCGGGCGGGTGACCGACCTCCTCGAGCGGGAGGAGCGCGCGCTGCAGGCCCGCACTCCGGCGTCCGAGGCCATGCACACCCGTGCCCTGCGGACGATGACCGGCGGGGTCCCGTCCTCCTACCAGCTGCGCGACCCCTGGCCGATCTACCTCACGCACGGCCGCGGCTCGCTGGTCTGGGACGTCGACGGCAACGAGTACTCCGACTTCCACAACGGGTACGGCTCGATGGTGCAGGGCCACGCCCACCCCGCGATCGTGCGCGCGGTGACCGAGCGGATGGCGCTCGGCTCGCACTTCGCCATGCCCACCGAGGATTCGGTGCTGGTCAGCGAGGAGCTGGCCCGCCGCTTCGGGCTGCCGCAGTGGCGCTATGTGAACTCCGGCTCCGAGGCGACCATGGACGCCATCCGCATCGCCCGCGGGGTGACCGGCCGGGACACCATCGTCAAGATCTTCGGCTCGTACCACGGCCATCACGACTACGTGATGGTCTCGATCGGCACCCCCTACGGGGACATCGGGCCGGCGGACCACATGAACTCCCTGGCCTACGGCGCGGGAATCCCGCAGGCGGTGGTCGACCTGACGGTGCCCGTGCCGTTCAACGACGCGGCGGCGATGGAACGGCGGATCGCCGCGCTCGAGGCCGAGGGGCGCAAGCCCGCCTGCGTGATCATGGAGGCGGCGATGATGAACCTCGGCGTCGTCCTGCCCGAGCCGGGCTACCTGGAGGCCGTCCGGGAGATCACACGCAGGCACGGCATCGTGCTCATCTTCGACGAGGTCAAGACCGGGCTGTGCGTCGCGGCCGGCGGCGCCGTCGAGCGGTTCGGGGTGCTGCCCGACATGGTCACCCTCGCCAAGGCGCTCGGCGGCGGACTGCCGGCCGGCGCGATCGGCGCCACCGCGGAGCTGATGGCCGCGGTCGCCGAGGACAGGGTGAAGCAGGTGGGGACCTTCAACGGCAACCCGCTGGTCATGGCGGCGGCGCGGGCCAGCCTGACCGAGGTCCTGACCCCGGACGCCTACGCCCACCTCGACCGCCTCAACGACCGCCTGGTGGACGGCTGCACCGCGATCCTGGCCCGCCACGGCATCGCCGGCTACGCCGTCGGGATCAGCTCGAAGGGATGCGTCCACTTCACCGACGCCCCGATCCGGGACTACACGTCCTTCATGGCCCACCAGAACGCGGTCCTGCCGGAGCTGGCCTGGCTCTACAACGCCAACCGGCAGGTGCTGATGGCCCCCGGCCGGGAGGAGGAGTGGACGCTGTCCGTCCAGCACACCGACGCCGACGTCGACCGCTACCTGGCGAGTCTCGACGCGATGGCCGCGGACCTCGCCCGCGGCTGACGGGTCCTGCGCCCGCCGACCGCGAGCGCCCGCCGACCGTCAGTGGCCGCCGACCGTCAGTGGCCGCCGGTGAGGGCGGACAGGGCCGAGCCGAGGCGGGACGGCCGTCCGGTGCGGTTCTCGCGGGCGTCGGCGGCGGACGCCAGCAGCGCGCCGCCGTTCACGCCCAGCCACCGCAGCGGCTCGGGCTCCCAGCGCCGCCGGGAGTGGCCGACCCAGGGCAGGCCGGTGCGCTCCGAGGTGCGCCCGGTGATCAGCTCGGCGAGCGTCCGGCCGGCGAGGGCGCTCGCCGCGACCCCGTCGCCCACGTACCCGCCCGCGTGGGCCAGCCCGGTATCCCGGTCCAGGTGGACGGCGGGCGTCCAGTCGCGGGGAACTCCCAGCGGGCCGCCCCAGCGGTGGGTGATCCGGGCCGACGCGGCGGCCGGGAACAGCGCGCCGAGAGTGCGCCGCAGCTGGTCGAAGACGGCCGGCACGACGTCGTAGGACGGCCGGACCCGCGAGCCGAAGTGGTAGGCCGCCCCGCGGCCGCCGAGCACGATCCGCCCGTCCGCCGTGCGCTGCGCGTAAATGATCATATGGCGGCCGTCGCCGACGGTGACCCGGCGCTCCCAGCCGATCTCGTCCCAGACCGCCGGCGGCAGCGGCTCGGTGGCGATCAGCAGCGAGTAGACGGGCACGAGCTCGCGGCGCAGACCGGGCAGCGCCGCGGTGTAGGCCTCCGTCGCGCGCACGATCGCGTCCGCCCGCACGACCCCGCCCTCCAGTACGACCCGGCCCGGGACGATCCGGCGCGCGCGGCTGCGCTCGAACAACGTGACCCCGCGGCGCTCGACCGCGTCGGCGAGCCCGCGCGCGAGCCGGCCGGGATGGAGCGCGGCGCAGTCCGGGTCCAGGACGCCGCCCTCGGCCCCCGCGACCCGCACGATGCCCGCCACCGCGGCGGCGTCCAGCCAGGCGGGGCCGGCCTCGCGGCGCAGCCGGGCAGCCTGTGCCGGTGTGGTCGCCACGCTCAGGTGGCCGGCCTTGACGAAGTCGCAGTCGATGCCCTCCTCGCGGGCGACCGCGCCGACCTCGTCGACGGTCGCCGCCAGGGCGGGCCGCATCTGCCCGGCGAGGGCCGTGTTGGGGAACAGCGCCGAGCACCAGCCCCCGTTGCGGCCGGAGGCGCCGAACCCGGCCGTCTCCTTCTCCACCACGATCACCCGTAGCGCGGGATGGGTGCGGGCCAGGTAGTAGGCCGTCCACAGGCCCGTGTAGCCGGCTCCGACGACGCAGACGTCGGCGGTGAGCGCGCCGCGGGCCCGCGGCCGGGGGCGGCGCGGCGCGCCGTCCAGGGTGTCCGTCCACAGCGACCAGCCCGTCGGGCTGACCATCGCCCGGCGCGCCGGCGCCTTGCTGACGGCCGTCGGTGTGACCGCTTCGTCAGCCTCTGCTCCGGTGTCGGTGTCGCGCACGGTGCCCGTCGCCTCCCGCTCCGCCGGAACAGATCGTTCCGTCGTGATGACTGTGTCACCGGAACCGGGACCGGTCGGGCCCGGTGCACCAGGGTCGCACCCGGCCCCTCCCGGGCCCGCACGGCGGGCTACAGACGTCGCCGAAACGGTCCTTTCTCGAAGTTTTCGGTTGCATAAGAGCGAGTTGAATGCGCTATCGGTGGCACCAGGTTCGTGGAACCATCGTGTCCGTTGGGTGGCGCTCGGACGACCGGAGGGAGCCGGACGCATGGAACGGACACCGATGGAACGGACACCCATGGAGCGGACGCTGAGCAATTTCGTCGGGGGGAAGCAGGCACCGTCGCTGGACGGGCGGACGATGCCGGTGCTCAATCCCGCCACCGGCGAAGTCCTCGCGCACGCGCCGAGCTCCGGGCCGGCCGACGTGGACGCCGCCGTGCGGGCCGCCGGTGAGGCGTTCGAGGGCTGGCGGGACAGTACGCCGAGCGAGCGCTCCCGTGCCCTGCTCCGCCTCGCCGACGCCGTCGAGGAACGGGCGGCCGAGATCGCCGACGTGGAGTGCGCGAACACCGGCAAGCCGCGCCAGCTCACCCTTGACGAGGAGATCGCCCCGTCGGCCGACCAGATCCGGTTCTTCGCCGGGGCGGCGCGGCTGCTGGAGGGCCGGTCGGCGGGGGAGTACCTGGCGGGCCACACCAGCTACGTCCGGCGTGAGCCGATCGGTGTCTGCGCCCAGGTGACCCCCTGGAACTACCCGCTGATGATGGCCGTCTGGAAGATCGCCCCGGCGTTGGCGGCCGGGAACACGGTCGTGCTCAAGCCCGCGGAGACCACGCCCGCCAGCTCGCTGCTGCTCGCCGAGATCGCGGCCGAGATCCTCCCACCGGGTGTGCTCAACGTGGTCTGTGGTGACCGGGACACCGGCCGCGCCCTCGTCGCCCACCCGGGCCCGGCGATGATTTCGGTGACGGGCAGCGTGCGCGCGGGCATGGAGGTCGCCCGCGGGGCGGCCGACTCGCTCAAGCGGGTGCACCTCGAGCTCGGAGGCAAGGCCCCGGTGATCGTCTTTGACGACGTCGACCCGGCCGTGGTCGCCGCGGAGATCGCCGGGGCGGCGTACTTCAACGCCGGCCAGGACTGCACGGCCGCGACCCGGGTGCTCGCCGGGCCCGGCATCGCGGGCGAGCTCGCCGACGCGCTCGCCGAGGCCGCCCGCGCCACCACGACCGGCCCGCCCGCCGCCGGCGGCCAGACCGGCGGCCAGACCGGCGGGGCCGCGGCCGGCGGAGGCGAGGCTGACTACGGCCCGCTGAACAGCGCCGGTCAGCTCGGCCGGGTCAGCGGGTTCGTCGAGCGTGCCCCCGAGCACGCCCGCCTGCTCGCGGGCGGGACGCCGCTGGACCGGCCCGGCTACTTCTACCCGGCCACCGTGATCGCCGGCCTGCGCCAGGACGACGAGCTGATCCAGCAGGAGGTGTTCGGCCCGGTCGTCACCGTCCAGGAGTTCTCGGCCGAGGACGAGGCGGTCGCGTGGGCGAACGGGGTCGAGTACGGCCTCGCCTCCAGTGTCTGGACGCGTGACCACTCCCGCGCGATGCGGGTGGCGCGCCGCCTCGACTTCGGGTGCGTATGGGTCAACACGCACATTCCCATCGTTGCGGAGATGCCACACGGAGGATTCAAGAAGAGCGGTTACGGAAAGGACCTATCGGTCTACGGGCTGGAGGACTACACCCGTATCAAGCACGTGATGCACAACATCGAGTTCTAGGGTCGGTGGCGGTGACGGACGGCGGGCAAGCGGCGGGGCACAAGGCCGGTGCCGGGGACAAGACCGAGGCCGCGGCTCCGGCTCCGGCTGCGGGTGCGGGTGCGGCCGGGACCGCGGCCGCGCGGGCTTCCGGTGGGCCGGGGCGGCAGCTGTCCACCCGGTTCGTGACGGTCCACGGTTACCGGCGGGCCTATCTCCGGGCCGGTCGTGGTCCGGCCCTGCTGCTGATCCACGGCATCGGGGACAATTCGGGAACCTGGCGGGACCTCATCCCGGAGCTGGCGCGCGGCCGCACCGTCATCGCGCCGGATCTGCTGGGCCACGGCCGCTCCGACAAGCCCCGGGGCGACTATTCGATCGCCGGCTACGCCTGCGGGATGCGCGACCTGCTGACCGTCCTGGGCGTCGAGCGGGCGACGGTGGTCGGCCACTCGCTGGGCGGCGGAGTGGCGATGCAGTTCGCCTACCAGTTCCCCGAGCGGTGCGAGCGGCTCGTCCTGGTGTCGACCGGGGGTGTGGGGCCGGACCTGCACC
The DNA here is from genome assembly GCF_023242985.1 of Frankia sp. Mgl5. Taxonomy (NCBI): domain Bacteria; kingdom Bacillati; phylum Actinomycetota; class Actinomycetes; order Frankiales; family Frankiaceae; genus Frankia; species Frankia sp. Mgl5. Next base: position 158,263 of record NZ_JALKFY010000003.1, read on the forward strand.
CGCTGCTGCGGGCGGCGACGGTGCCGGGCTCGGGCCATGCGCTGTCGCTGCTGACCAGAGCGCCCGTGCGCCGGGTCGGCTGGGCGGCCACCCGTGCGCTGCGGCTGCTGCACACCGACGTCGGGCGGGACGCGGACGACCTGATGCGCGTGTTCGCCTCGCTGGACGTCCCCACGGCCCGGCAGGCCTTCCTGCGCACCCTGCGCTCGGCGGTGGACGGCCACGGCCAGGCGATCACGATGCTGGACCGGTGCTACCTGGCGGCAGGCATGCCCTCGCTGATCGTGTGGGGGGCGCACGACGCGGCGATCCCGGTGGAGCACGCGAGGATCGCCCACGAGGCGATGCCGGGCAGCCGGCTGGAGATCTTCCCGGACGCGGGTCATTTCCCCCACCACGCGGACCCGGTGCGATTCCGGGCCGTTCTCGAGGATTTTCTGGCGACCACCAGACCGGCCAGCCACTCCGCCCGCCAGTGGCGCACCCTGCTGCGTTCCCACGGCACGGCGGCACCCGCACAGGACGACTGATCCGCCGCCGGTCGCGCCTCGGGCGGCCGGTCGGTCCCGTGGCACCGGATGAAGGGATACCGCCACAGGTGACCTCCGCCGCCCGGGCCGGCGCGATCCGGACGGTACGGTTCGGGAGACCCGTTCGCACCTGTCCGTTCGCGGCGGGCGCTGGACATTACCGGACAAGAACCAGCCGGACAAGTACCGGTCGGACAAGTTAAGTGGACATGTCGATCGGACAACTCGGCGCCGCACAGTCGCCGGGTCAACAGTTGTCTCACCACGGTGTTGTCCACGCGGCCCGGCGCGCAGCGTCAGGTGTCCGGTGAGCGTCGATGATGGGACCGGGCCGTGGTCCGACGGTGTCCGGTCGACGGGTTGCGCATTACTCTGGCGTGGTCTCTATCGCGAAGTTCATGGAGCGGGAAGGCGCGTATCTGGCTTATCCTTGGTTCGTAACGCTAATGCCCGCCATAACTTCGGAGGTCGACCGTTGGCACGCCGCGCGCGACTGAGCTGGCCGCAGGAACATCATCAGGCGAGTGAGGTGATCGTCCGCAGGGTCGACCCCGGTCGGGGCTGGACCCTCGAACAGGCTCGTGACCTGGTAGAGCAGGGCTACTCCATCGACAACGTCGCGGAACGCACCGGCTTTCCCGCGAAGATGCTCGAAGTCGCCGTCAAAGACTGACCGTTCGCCCATGCCCGTGCCCGTGAAGTCGCGGACCAGGCCGGCGGCCGTGGCCGTGTGCGCCGGGGCCGTGCGGTCTCGGTTGTAGTGCGGGGCGTGTGGTACTGGTCGCCGTCGGTGTCATGAATACGTCCCTGCGGGCCTGTCCGCCCGTGTCCCTTCGCCTAGATGTCCTTGACATGTGGTCTTCGCGGTGGGCGATCCATCGCGAGTACCTCGTCAAATTCGACCGGTCAGGTCAATCGTTCTGGTAGTGAGACGGCTACATTCGGCCCGGCCCGCCTCAATCGGGTGACCCATTGCTCGCGCGTGTGGGGTCATGATGTATTGCGGGTGAGCACTTCCGGGTGATCGGGCCGGCCCCGGCCCATCAGGCCCAACCATCCCGCGTCCTTACGGTGAGCCCGCCGCCGGCCAGTCGTCGCCGATCGCGGATCGGGTGTGCCCGACGGTGACATCGATCAACCGCCCGAGATGATCCGAGTACACGGCGTCGAGGCGGTAACCGCGTAGCCGGCGCAGTGTCGCCGTCGACTGGGCGTCCCATCCGAACGCCGCGATACCGGCGGCGTGCAGCTCGTCGACCATCGCCGCCCGCGGTGGTGTCCACTCCCGCGTGCGCAGGTTCAGGGCGTCGACGCCCGCCGCGCGCAGGATGCCCCCGTAGGCGGCGGCGCCGCCGTTCTGCTCCACGTTCGCCACCGTGGTGGAGTTCACGAGCCTGACGTCACCGTCGGCCTGCCGCCACTCGTGCAGGTCGGGAAACGAGCCACACAGCCACAGCCGTGCGGCGGCCTCGGTGCCACCCGCCGCACGGGTGACCGCGAGGACGGCGCCCGCCGCCTCGGCCGCGGACATGTGATCGGGACGGCCCTTCAGATCGAGGCTGAGATCGAAACCCCAGCCCAGATCGTCGTAGAAGGCCGCCAGCGTCGGCAGCCACCCGGGCAGATCGGCGCCGCGCAGCTCACCCAGCCGCCGCCGGCGGCCGGGTGGGCCCAGCGTGCCGTCGTGCCGCAGGACGGGGATTCCGTCCGCGGTGAGCCAGACGTCCGACTCCAGGCCGTTGGCGCCGGCCGCCAGCGCGCGACGGAAGGCGGGCAGCCGGTTCTCCCGCTGGAACGGGGCCGGCGCGCCGCGGTGCGCGAAACCGATCATCGTAGGACGGGTGCCCGCTCGGGTCAGTCCCGGAAGTGGCTCAGGGCGACGTCGTGCAGGTGCCCGTTGGTCGTGAGGATCGTGCCCCAGCCGGGCCCGCGCCGCCCGCGCAGGTCGGTGAACCGGCCGCCGGCCTCCTCGACGATGACCTGCAGGGCGGCGAGGTCCCACAGTGAGACCTCCGGCTCGCAGGCGAGGTCGACGGCGCCCTCGGCGACCATCATGTGCGACCAGAAGTCGCCGTAGGCGCGGCTGCGCCAGATCTGCTCGGCCAGGCTCAGGAACTGGGGCAGCCGGTCGGCGGTGCGCCATCCCTCCAGCGAGGCGAACGAGAGGAAGGCGTCCGACAGCCGGGCGACGGAGGAGACCTGCAGTGAACGGGTGTCGCCGGTGGCGTCCCGGGTGAACGCCCCGGTGCCGCGGGCGGCCCACCAGCGGCGGCTCATGGCCGGGGCGCTCGCCACGCCGACGACCATCTCGCCGTCCACCTCGAGGCCGAGCAGGGTGCCCCAGACGGGAACGCCGCGCACGAAGTTCTTGGTGCCGTCGACCGGGTCGAGGATCCAGCGCCGGCGGGTGTTCTCGCCGACGAGGCCCTCCTCCTCGCCGAGGACTCCGTCACCGGGGCGCGCGGTGGCGAGCCGTTCTCTGATCATGGACTCGACGGCGGTGTCCGCGTCCGAGACCGGAGTGTTGTCGGGCTTCGACTCGACGTGGAGGTCCACCGCCTGGAAGCGGGAGAGGGTGATCCGGTCGGCGGCGTCGGCGAGGCTCAGAGCGAGTGCGAGGTCGTCAGCGAGCCAGCCGGCAGGGTCGACCGCCTCGACCGGGTTGGCGCTGACGGGGCTCGGGTTTGGCGGAGTCACGAGGGAAGACTACGAGTTCCGGCGTCGAGGGAACGGGCGCGGTGGTCACCGGACATCGGCCCGGATCCGCCCGCCCGGCGTGGCGGCTTCGGCAGGCTCTGCCGGTGCCCGCCCGTAGAGCGCCTGCGACCAGACCACGGTGAGGGTACGGATGACCTCGGCGGGATCCGCCCGGGGATGGTGGCCCAGTGTTTCGCGCAGGTAAGCATCGGTCATCGCCATCAACGCCCGCGCGCTCTGCGGGTGGTGGTCGGGACGCACCCGGCCGCGGGCCTGCTCCCGGCCGAGCCGCTCGGTCACCGCTGTGACAAATCCCTCGACCGCCGCCCTCCGGTACCCGGCGGCCAGCTCCGGGTCGGTGGTCGCGGCCTGCGCGATGACCCGCAGGACGAACCCGTGGCGCAGGTGCACGCCGACGATGGTCCGGGCGGAGCGGACGCAGTCCTCTACCGGGTCGCCGTTGCCGTCGAACCAGCCGGCGGACGCCGCCGACAGCTCGCCCTCGATCTCACGCAGCAGCCGCCGCAGCAGGTCGGGGACGTCCCGGAAGTACGCGTAGAAGGCGGAGCGGCCGAGCCCGGTGCGGCTCATCAGCGCCGCGACGGTCATCGGGCCGGGCTCGTCCGAGCCGATCATCTCGATCGCGGCCTGGAGGATCTCGCGCTCGGCCTCCACCGGCTGCCGGCGTCGGCGCCGGGCCACGCGGGCGAACTCACCCGCCCGCGGCACCGTTCCTTGATCGGTCACAGGCCGAGACTAGGTGCAGCACAGCCATGATCAGCATCCGCCGGGCAGCCTTTGTCGATCACATGGCTGGCCGGAGCCCTGTGGGGCCGCACGCTGTGCTGCGACGCCGACGGTTGTGCGACCGCGTGCGACCGCGTGCGACCGGCGCCGTCCGGTCAGGCGGGTGTCGCGCGGGCCGCGAGCAGACGGCGCAGGCTCGCCACCCGCGCGGGGTCGGCCCGCCCCTGCCGGACGGCCTCGTCGAGCCCGCAGTCCGGCGCGGTCAGGTGGTCGCAGCCGGGCTCGCAGTCGGCGGTCGCGGCCGCGAGGTCGTCGAAGGCCGTCAGGACCCGCTCGAGCTGGACGGCGCCCAGCCCGAACGAGCGGATTCCCGGGGTGTCGACGACGGTCCCGCCGTCCGGCAGGGCGAGCGCGACGGCCGCAGAGGAGGTGTGCCGGCCACGGCCGGTCACCGCGTTGACCACCCCGATGGCCAGGTCGGCGTCCGGGACAAGGCGGTTGACCAGCGTCGACTTGCCGACCCCGCTGTGCCCGAAGAACACGCTGGTCGTGTCGCGCAGCAGCGTCTGGAGCGGGTCGAGGTCGCCGTCCGGCCGGGTGGCGACCACCGGCAGCCCGAGCGGCTCGTAGGACGCCCGTATGGGGGCCGGGTCGGCGAGGTCCGCCTTGGTCAGGCACAGGACCGGGGTCAGCCCGCCGTCGTAGGCGGCCACCAGGCACCGGTCGATCAGCCCGGTGCGCGGCGGCGGATCGGTCAGCGCACAGACGATGACAAGCAGGTCGGCGTTGGCGACGATCGGCCGCTCCACCGGGTCGGAGTCGTCGGCGGTGCGCCGCAGCAGGCTCGTCCGCTCGTCGCGGCGCACGATGCGCGCCAGCGAGCCGGTGCTGCCCGAGAGATCCCCGACCAGTTCGACCCGGTCGCCGACCACGACGGACGTCCGCCGCATGGAACCGCCGCGCACCGCCGCCACCAGGCCGGCCGGGCCCTCCCGCCGGCCGGCGGGGGTGTCACGCCGGGCCGTGCCCGGGCGGCCGCCCGGGCCGGTCTCCGGGCGGCAGGTGTAGCGGCCGCGGTCGACCGCGACGACCACCGCGCGGGCCGCGTCCGCGTGCTCGGGCCGGATCCGCGTCCGCGGCCGGGAGCCCCGGCCGGGTCGGGTACGGACGTCGTCCTCGTCCATCTCGCGTGCCACGGTCAGCCGGCCAGCATCGTCGTCCACATCCGCGCGAAGTCGGGGACTGTCTTGCCGGTCGTGGCGATGTCGTCGACGGTGACCCCGGGCACCGCCAGGCCGACCACGGCGTAGGTCATCGCCAGCCGGTGGTCCGCGTGCGGGTCGAGCCGGGCGCCGCGCAGCGGCACCGGGGTGATCGACAGGCCGTCGTCGGTGACGGTGACACGGGCGCCGAGCCGGCCGAGCTCGCTCGCCAGCGCGGCGAGCCGGTCGGTCTCCTGCAGGCGCAGGTGGGCGATGCCCCGCAGCCGGGACGGCGAGTCCGCCAGCACGGCCAGCCCGGTCAGCACCGGCGCCGCCTCGCCGAAGTCGGAGAGGTCGACGTCGATACCGGTGATCCGCCCGCCGCCGGTGACGCGCAGGCCCTCCGGCACCAGCTCCGCCCGGCAGCCCATGGCCACCAGCAGGTCCGGCAGCATCCGGCCGGGCTGCTCGGTGGACGCCGGCCAGCCGGTGATCGTCACCTCGCCGCCGGTCACCGCCGCGGCGGCGACGAAGGGGGCGGCGCTGTTGAGGTCGGGCTCGATCACGCGGTCCAGCGGCCGCGGCCCGCCGGGCTCGACCCGCCAGCGCCGGGTCGACGCGGCCGGAGTGCCCCCGGCGCGCAGCAGGTCCGCGGTCGGGGGGGGGGGGGGGGCGCCCCCCCCCCCCCCCCCCCCCGCCCCGCCCCGCCG
>NZ_JALKFY010000003.1:164158-189649 GCF_023242985.1 Frankia sp. Mgl5
GGGGGGGGGGGGGGGGGGGGGGGGGGGCCCCGCGGGGGGGGGGGGGGGGGGGGGCCCGGGGGGCCCCGGGGGGGGGGGGGGGGGCCGCCCCCGCCCCCCACCACCCCGGCCGCCCGCAGGTCGGCGACGGTCATGTCGAGGTACGGCCCGGACGGCAGGCGGTGACCGGCGTGGGTCACGGTCGCACCGCGCTCGAACCGCGCCGCGGCGAGCAGCAGGCCGGAGACGAGCTGGCTGGAATCCGACGCGTCGACCGTCACCGCCCCGCCGGAGACCGCCCCGGTGCCGCGCACGGTGAAGGGCATCCGGTCGCCGTCGATGTGGGCGCCCAGCTCGCGCAGCGCGCGCAGCAGCGGGGTGAGCGGGCGGTCCCGCATCCGGGGATCGCCGTCGAAGCGCACGTCCCCGCGGGCCAGTGTCGCCAGCGCGGGAGTGAAGCGCGCGACCGTTCCCGCGTTGCCGCAGTCGATCGCGGCCGTGCCCCGTACGGCGCCGACCGGGCCGGTGACGACGATGTCCGCGGCGCCCTGGTCCGCGCCCGGCTCACCCGGCCTGCCCGGCTCAGCGCCGCCTGGCGCGGCCTCGTCGGTCACCGTCGCGCCGAGCTCGCGCAGGGCGGCGGCCATCAGGACGGTGTCCCGGGAGCGCAGCGCCCCGCGCAGGCGGGAGACCCCGTCGGCCGCCGCGGCCAGCACGAGCGCCCGGTTCGTGCCGGACTTCGAGCCCGGCACGGTGACGGTCGCCCGGACCGGACCGGTCGCGACCGGAGCCGACCACGGGTCGTCCTGCCCGCGCTGCACTTCGGTGATGGTGGTCACCGTGCCAGCATGCCGGATTCCCGGCGCTAGTCGGGCCGGCGGGCCGAGGCGATCAGGTGAATACCGATTGACTCGCCCTCACGCTCGGCGGCGAGCTCTACCTCGGTGCGCACCAGGGTCGGGAAGCAGGAGACGTCCTCGGCGACGGCCCGGCGGACCGCCTCGGCGGAGAGCACCGTGCGCGGGCGGATCCAGTCGACCTCCAGACCGGCACTGGTGAGCAGGGCGCGCAGCTCCTCGGGCCAGAAGCACCGGGTGATGGTGCCGTCCTCGGCCGGGACGAGCACGACGTCCGCGCGCGGCACGTCGGACAGCTCCGCCCAGCGGTGCTGCTCGGCGAGCCGGGCGAGCCCGAGAAGCAGGGAGTCGACGCACAGCAGCAGCCGGCCGCCCGGCCGGAGCATGCGGTGGATCTCCTCGAGCGTGGTCTCGGTAGCCAGGCAGAACGACAGGGCCCGTGCCTCGGCGAGCACGGCGTCGAACGAGCCGGGACGGAACCAGTCCAGCGAGCGGGCGTCACCGACGACCCGCCGCACGGCCCCCGGGCCGGGCGCAGGCTCGCTCTCGCCCGGCGTGTCCACGCTGCTGAGGCTCCCCACGACCCGGACCACCTCGTGCCCGGCCGCGACCATCTGGCGTGCGAATCTGGCCCGCGGGCCGGAGACGTCCAGGACGCGGACCGGATCGGCGGGCAGCCACTCCTTCAGCTGGGCCGAGGCGACCTCCTCGTAGAAGGCCCAGTAGGGGTCGTCACTGCCGGCGGGGGCCTCACACACCAGCGTGTTGGAGGACCCCCGGGACGAGTGAGTGTCGGCGTCGGGGCCAGACAACATGGACCGTTCCTACCCTTCAAGGGGCAATGATGCGAGGCACGTCACATGCGCAAGGTGAAATTCTGACAGATGTTCGGGCCGACCACGCAGTGTCCTTCCCGGGCGGCTCGGACGGAAGTGACCCGGCCGAGCCGCCGGCGCCGGTCAGGGCGACCGCGACGGCAGGCGAGGATCCCCTCCTTGTGGACGGTGGACGACTGCGGGTGGTTCCCGTCCCGCCACGCGCCGAGGTTGTCGGCACCGTCGTCCTCCTGCACGGGGCGGGCAGCGGCACCGACACGCCGGCGCTGACCGCGCTCGCGGAACGCCTCACCGCCGCCGGGATCCGGGTGGCCGCACTGGAGATGCCCTACCGGGTGGCCGGCCGGCGCGCCCCGGACCGCCCCGCCCGGCTGGACGCCGTGCTCACCGCGGCGGTCGCCGCGCTGGGCCCGCCCGACCGCCTGGCGTTGGCCGGGGCGTCGATGGGATCGCGGGTGGCGGTGCGCTGCGCCCGTGCCGTCGGTGCCCGCGCGGTGCTGGCGCTGGGCTTCCCGCTCGAGCCACCGGGCGGGAAGCCGTCGCGCGGGCCGGAGCTGGCGGGGGCCGGCGTCCCCGTCCTCGTGGTGCAGGGATCGCGCGACGCCTTCGGCATGCCGGTGGCCGACCCGTCTCGCGGGATCAGGGTGCACGTCGTGGCGGGGGCTGACCACTCGTTCCGGGTGCGGGTCCGGGACGGCCGGCCCGTGGGGGAGGTGATCGGGGAGGCCGCGGAGGTGGGCGCGTCCTGGCTGCTCGCCCGCCTCGGGGACGAGCCCTCCGGCACGGTCGGGCACGAGCTCAGGGACACGGTCGGGCACGAGCCCGGAGGCATGGTCGGAGACGGGCCCGGCGGCACGGCCTGAGCGCGCCGCGGCTGAGTGCTCACGTCTGTTTCGGTTACCCACCCGCGACCCGTTCGACCCACCTGACCTCCGGGAATCAAAAGCGGCACCCCGCGGGAATCAAGAGCGGCACCCGCCGGGAATCGAGAACAGCCCGCGGTGGTTGGCGCCAGTGGAAGCGCGGGAGGCCAGGCGTGGCCGGTGTCGCACGGAGGTGGTGCGACCGCCGGAGTGCCCGCGTCACGGAGGTTCGATGACGTTCCAGCACAGCACACCAGGCCCGCCCTCGCAGGATCGCCGGGTGACGGGGCCGGGCCGCGGGCGGCCGGCCGCCGCGCCGGTGCGCACCAGGGCGGTGGCGGGGGTATCGTCCGGCGCGGAGAGCGGTCCAGTCAGGACGGCAGCCGGCGGGCCGGCGATCGGTTCCCGGCGGGGCGAAGGAGTGATCCTGGTCGACGAGACCAACGACGAGTCCACCCAGGAGCGCGGCGCCCGGTTCGAGCGGGATGCCCTGCCGTTCCTCGACCAGCTCTACGCTGCCGCGCTGCGGATGACCCGCAACCCCGCGGACGCGGAGGATCTCGTCCAGGAGACCTTCGTCAAGGCGTTCGCGGCCTTCCACCAGTTCCAGGAGGGGACCAACCTCAAGGCCTGGTTGTACCGCATCCTGACGAACACGTTCATCAACACGTACCGCAAGCGCCAGCGGCAGCCGCTGCAGAGCCCGACCGAGCAGGTCGAGGATTGGCAGCTCGCCGAGGCGGAGTCGCACACGTCCACCGGCCTGAAGAGCGCCGAGGCCGAGGCGTTGGAGCACCTGCCCGACAGCGACATCACCGAGGCGCTCCAGGCGCTGCCCGAGGACTTCCGGATGGCGGTCTATCTGGCCGACGTCGAGGGGTTCTCGTACAAGGAGATCGCTGAGATCATGGGGACGCCCATCGGCACCGTGATGTCACGGCTGCACCGAGGGCGGCGTGGTCTGCGTAAGTCGCTGGAGCAGTACGCGCTGGAGCGCGGGCTGGTTCCGGCCGGGTCTGCCGAGAACGAGGGCGGTGGGTCGTGAGCTGCGGAGGACCTCACAACATCGATTGCCGCAAGGTGCTCGACGCGGTCTTTCTTTACCTCGACGGGGAGTGCAACGACCCGCAGCAGCACCTGATCCGGGCACATCTCGACGAGTGCTCGCCGTGCCTGCGGGAGTTCGGGGTCGAACACGAGGTGAAAATGCTCGTCGCGCGCAAGTGTGGCGGGGAGCGGGCACCGGACTCGCTGCGGCTCAGCGTGCTGGCCCGGCTGCGCGCGGCCCGCACGAGCGCCGACGCGACCGAGTACCGCCCCGACTAGGCGAGCGGCCTCCCCGCGGAGCGGGGAGGCCGGCAGCGGGTGGTTAGGCTGCCTGCTGTGCGTATCCTCGTCACCGGCGCGGCCGGTTTCATCGGTTCCACCGTCGTCGATCGGATGCTTGCTGACGGTCATTCGGTCGTGGGCATCGACGACCTGTCGTCCGGGCGCATGGAGAATCTCGCGCAGGCGGCGGCCGATGCCCGGTTCTCGTTCGAGAAGGGCGATATCACGTCGTCCGATCTCGGTGACTTCGTCGCCCGGGTCCGCCCCGACGCGGTGGCTCATCTCGCGGCGCAGATCGACGTCCGGATCAGCATCGCCGACCCGCTGCTCGACGCCCGGCTGAACGTTCTCGGCACGATCAACGTGCTGGAGGCGGCCCGGGCCGCCGGGGTGGCGAAGGTCATCCACACCTCGTCCGGCGGGTCGATCTACGGCACGCCGGCCGCGCTGCCCGTCGACGAGTCCGTGCCGCCCGCGCCCGAGTCGCCGTACGCGGCCGGGAAGGCCGCCGGCGAGCTGTACCTCAACGTGTACCGGGTGACCTACGGTGTCGCGACGACGGCGCTGGCGCTCGGAAACGTCTACGGGCCCCGCCAGGACCCGCACGGCGAGGCCGGGGTGGTCGCCATCTTCGGCACCGCCATGCTCGAGGGGCGCCCGACCAAGATCTTCGGTGACGGCGCGACCAGCCGGGACTACGTCTTCGTCGGGGACGTCGCTGACGCCTTCGCCCGGTGCGTGCCGGCCCAGGCGGCCAACGGCCTGCGGATCAACATCGGGACCGGCGCCGAGACCACCGTTCTCGACCTGCACAGCCGCATCGCGCGGGTGGTCGGGGTGCCGGACGAGCCCCAGTTCGCCCCGCCGCGCCCCGGCGAGCTGCAGCGCATCAGCCTGGACGTCGGCCTCGCGGAGCGGGAGATCGGCTGGCGGCCGCGGATGGACCTGGATGGCGGGCTCACCCGGACCGTCGACTGGATCCGGGCCCGGATCGGCGCCCGCGCCGCCGCCTCCGGCTCGGCCGGCGCGACCGGCTGACGAGACCGGCTGACGAGACCGGGCGGGAGCGCTGGGCGTCCCACCCGGTCCACCTGTCAGGTGTTCGGGCGCTTGCCGTGGTTGGCCTTGCTCTTCGCCCGCGCGCGCCGCTTGCGCTTCTTCTTCGCCATCGTGAACTCCTCTCCGCCGCTCTGAGCACATGGTCGCTCTGGGCACATACTGCCAGCCGCCGGCTGCCGCGCAGCGGCGGCGGACCCGGCTGGCCGGCCTACTCGGCGGTGTGGCCGCTGTCGACGGGGCGGGCGAGGCCGATGGTGGGGCCGGAGTCCGGGCCGGCGCCGGCGCGTCCGCCGAGCCTGGTCTCGTCGCCGGGCGGGGGCCCGTCACGCCGTGGGGCACCGTCACCGCCCGGATGATCGTCGGCGGGTTCGCGGTCGGCCGGCACGTCCCCCGCTCCGGGGCGCTCCGTCGCGGCCGTGGCGCCCACGGGTCCGGCCGGGTCGTCCGCGGGCCCGGTCATGGTGGGGACGAGCGGTGGGGTGCCGTCCCGCTCCGTGCGCTCGTCGCCGGGCGGGCCCTCGGCGAGCGGCTCCCCGGCCGACGGGTCCTGGTCCAGGACGTATCCGTCGTCCTCACGGTCCCCGTCGCGCCCGTCGCTCTCGAGCCCGTCACCCTCGTGATCCCTGACGTCCTCGTGGTCTCTGCCGTGCCCGTCGACGCGGGGTCTCTCGTCTTCGAGGTGCTCGTCGTCGAGGTGCCCCTCGTCGTCGCCGGGCCCGTCGCCGTCGCCATCGCCGTCGCTGTCGTCCGCGCCGTGTCCGTCGGTGTCCGGTGCGCCAGCGGCCCGCCGGGGCCGGGCGAGGCCGGCGGCGAGCCGGGCCTGCAACGTCCGCCGTGCCCGCACCGGTGCCACCGCGCCGAACATGCCCAGGCCGGCGGCCATGAGGACGTCCCCGAGGCTCACCACGGCCGGTGCGCCCGGCGTCGGGAGCGGCAGGATGTCACTGATCAGGCGCAGCGACGTGTCCCCTCCCGCCACCGTGTGGAAGTGCGAGTCGCGGATGCTCTGGACCGATACGCCGGCCCGGTCGGCGGCCCACGCCGAGACCGGCATGTCCCCGCTGTTGGCGCTGATCACGAGCGCGTTGAGCAGCACGCCGGCGCACAGCAGCGGAAGGCCGGGGAGCCGGCGGTTGGCCACGGCGAAGACCACCAGACCGGCCGACGCGAGGATCCAGGCCGGGCTGTGCAGTGCTCCGACGAGCCTGCCGACGGCCAGCACGACCAGTACGCCGACGAACAGCCAGGGCCTGGCGACGTGGACGCGACTGAGGGCGTCGAGGGTCCCGCCCCTCGCGAGCCCCACGGCCAACCCGCACAACAGGGTCAGGAGGAGGAGTACGAGCACATCCGTAAGTGTGGAGGGTCGCCGCTCGATCGCGCAGCACCGCCCGCCGGTGTGACCCTTCCGCGACGGGCCCGGGACGCAGCGGCGCCGCCGACGGCGCCGACGACGAGGTCGCGCACCCGTGCCCGCATGGGCGCCCGATCCGGCGCCGCGCACCGGCATGGCCCGGGGGTGTGGGTCGTCCTCCCGGCCGGGCGCGGCCCCGCCGCGGGTAGTCCGGATGGCGCGTCGGGTCGATTGCGATCCTGCGCCGACCCGGCGGCTACTACGCTCACATCAGCCGGCGCCGCAGCGCGGTCGACCGGGCGCAGCGGTCGACGTGGAGAAGGGGATTCCGATGTCCGAGGAAGTCCGTGCCGAGATGGTCGCCAACGTCTGGAAGGTCGTCGTCGGTGTCGGCGACTCGGTCGCGGCGGGTGACGCCCTGGTCATCCTCGACTCCATGAAGATGGAGATCCCGGTGATCAGCGAGGAGGGTGGCACCGTCGCCAGCATCGCCGTCAACGAGGGCGACGTCGTGCAGGACGGGGACCTGATCGCCGTCGTCGACTCCTGACCGGTCACCGGTCACCGGTCACCGGTCGCGGGCCGGGTGCCCTAGGCTGCTCTGTCATGGAGGCCTCGTTCTGCGACCGGTGTGGCCAGCTCGCGAGCATTGGCAGTCATGACGCCTGCGCGCGGGCGCGCGCGCTGGAACCACCGCGGTACTGCTCGTCCTGCCGGCGTCGCCTCGTCGTCCAGGTGACCCCGCTGGGCTGGAGCGCGCGCTGCGCCGAGCACGGGACGTCGGTGTCGGCCTGACCCGTGGCCGCTTCCCAGTCTTCCCCGCCTTGGCCGCGGGGCCGGCTCGTCCCACTACCCGGCCCTGGGTCGGTAGCGGGGCTCGTGGTCTGGACGAGTAGTCCGACAGTTTCGCCCTCGGCGCCGACCGCCCAGGCTCCGGTTCGCTTCCGCGCGCTCGGCTACTCGCCGTTTGGTTTCTTTCTCGCCGTTTCAGACGGCACGCCCTGCGACGTTCGCTCTGGAAGGGCGAGAAGGATGTCAAACGGCGAGCAGGCCACCCCGACGTGTAGGGGTTTTGTCCGATAAATGACGGCTGACCGTGCCGTGGTCACCACGAACCACGGTCGACCGCGGTGCTCCGCGGAACACCCGAACTCCCGCGAGCCGTGGTCACCACGAACCACGGTCGACCGCGGTGCTCCGCGGAACACCCGAACCGGACACGAACCCCCGATGATAGATCAACATCAGGGTGACGGAAGGTCGGGACTCACTTGCTCAGAGCGTGGCCTGCAGGGACTTGATCGGCATCCGCAGCTCGGTGAGCATGGCCAGGTCGCTCTCCGGATTCTTGCCGAGCGTGGTCAGGTAGTTCCCAACGATCACCGCGTTGATGCCGCCGAGCATTCCCTGGACATCCAGGTCGCCCAGCGTGATCTCGCGCCCGCCTGCGTAGCGCAGGATCGTGCGGGGCAGCGCCAGCCGGAACGCGGCGATGGTGCGCAGGGCCTCGCGTGAGTCCACCGCGGGCAGGTCACCGAACGGGGTGCCGGGCCGCGGGTTGAGGAAGTTCAGCGGCACCTCGTCCGGCTCCAGAGCGGCGAGCTGGGCGGCCAGCTCGGCGCGCTGTTCGAGGGACTCGCCCACCCCGATGATCGCGCCGCAGCACAGCTCCATCCCGGCGGCGCGGACGAGCTCGCAGGTCTCCCAGCGCTCCTCCCAGCTGTGGGTGGTGACCACCTTCGGGAAGTGCGAGCGCGCCGTCTCCAGGTTGTGGTTGTAGCGGTGCACGCCCAGGCCGGCGAGCTCGTCCACCTGCTCCTGGGTGAGCATGCCGAGCGAGCAGGCGACGTTGATGTCGACTGCCGCCCGGATCGCCGCCACGCCCTCGCGGATCTGCTCCATCAGCCGCTGGTCGGGGCCGCGGACCGCGGCGACGATGCAGAACTCGGTGGCGCCGGTGGCCGCCGTGGCCTTCGCCGCCTCGACCAGGGACGGGACGTCCAGCCAGGCGGAGCGCACGGGGGAGTCGAAGCGCCCGGACTGGGAGCAGAAGTGGCAGTCCTCGGGGCAGCCGCCGGTCTTGAGGCTGATGATGCCCTCAACCTCGACCTCCGGCCCGCACCAGCGCAGCCGCACCTCGTGGGCGAGCGCGAGCAGGTCGCCCAGTGCCTCGTCCGGCAGCTGGAGGACCGCGAGCACGTCCTGTTCGTCGAGCCCGCGCCCCTCGTCGAGCACCTGCCGGCGGGCACGGGCGAGAATGTCGTCGTCGAGGGGTCGGGGCGCCTCGGCGACGACGTCGGTCTCGACGGTCGGGGGAGTCTGCGCGGGCGTGGTCGTAGGCGCGGTCACAGGTGCGGTCACAGGTGATCTCCATCAGGAGGTCGTGCCGGCGGCGTGGCTCGCGGCCACCGGTCGGGCTGGACGTCCGTCTTCTCGTATCAGCGGTCGGGTGGCGGGGGCTGTGGCCGGCGGAGGCCGGTCGATCCGCGCCGAGACCATTGTTCAGTCATCCTCGTGACTCGTGCCCGTGTTGTGATGTGAGTCCGGCCGGGGTCGTCACACGGCGTACCGGCGTCGGAACTCCGCGGCGTTGAATGCGCCGCCGAGGGCCGGTTCGAGCGAGGATCGCGCGATCTGCAGGAACTGCCCGGTGCCGAGCAGCCCGGCCCCGGCCGGCACCGCCCCGGCCAGCGGCCGCGCGGCGAGCAGCTCGAGGTCGACGATGTTGCTGCGCGCGGCCAGGTCGGGCTCGGCCGGCCAGGAGCCCACGACGATGCCCGCCAGGTCGAGCCCGCGGTTGGCCATGACCTCCAGGGTGAGCGCCGTCGCGTTCAGCGTGCCGAGCCCGGCGGTCGTGACCACGAGAACCGGTGCCGCCAGCGTCCGGGCCAGGTCGGCGAGGGTGGAGCCGTCGTGGTCGTACCGGACGAGCAGACCGCCGGCGCCCTCGACGAGGACCAGCCCGCGGTCGGCCTGCAGCCGCCGGACCGCCACCGCCACCGTGCCGAGGTCGGGCGTGGGCAGGCCGGCCCGCCGCGCGGCGCTCACCGGCGCCAGCGGGTCGGCGTACCGGCTGAGCTCGTGCACGTCGTCGACCCCGGAGAGGTCCCGGACGAGGTCGACGTCGCCCAGCTCGCCGGCCCGGACGCCGGTCTGCGCCGGCTTGACCACGGCGACCGCCGTCCCCCTGTCCGCGGCGAGGGCGGCGAGGGCGGCGGTCACCACGGTCTTGCCGACCTCCGTCCCGGTGCCGGTGACGATGAGCACGCTCACGGCGCGGGGAACCGGCCGATGGCGTCGATGATCACGCCGACCGCGCGGCTCACATCGGCCTCGGTGAGGTCGGCGCGGGCCGCCACCCGCAGCCGGCTCGTCCCGGCGGGAACCGTCGGGGGCCGGAAACAGCCGACGGCGACCCCGGCGTCGCGGCAGGCCGCGGCGACCGCTACGGCCCGCTCGGGATCGCCGAGCACCACCGACACCACCGCGCCGGCCGGCTCCGGGGCCCCGGTCGCGGCGGCGATCTCCCGCGCGCGCCGCTGGACCCGCTCCGGGAGGTCCGGGTGGCGGGTGAGCAGCCGCAGCGCCGCCAGCGCGGAGCCCGCGCACGCCGGAGCCAGCCCGGTGTCGAAGATGAAGGTCCGGGCCGTGTCGATCAGGTGGTCACGCAGCGCTGCCGGCCCGAGGACGGCACCGCCCTGGCTGCCCAGCGACTTGGAGAGGGTCACGGTGGCGATCACGTCCGGCTCGCCGGCCAGCCCGGCCGTGGCGAGCGCCCCGCGCCCGCCCGGGCCCACGACGCCGAGCCCGTGCGCCTCGTCGACGAGCAGGACGGCACCGTGTCGCCGGGCGACCGCGTGCAGGGCGGCCAGCGGGGCGAGATCGCCGTCCGCGGAGAAGATCGAGTCGGTGAGGACGAACGCGCGCCGCCAGGAACGTGTGGCCAGCGCCTCGTCGACCGCGTCGACGTCCGAATGTGGCGTGACCAGGACGTCCGCGCGGGACAGCCGGCAGGCATCGACCAGTGAGGCGTGGTTGCGCTCGTCGGAGAGCACCAGGTCACCAGGCCCGGTGAGGACGGTCAGCATCGCCAGGTTGGCGGCGTAGCCCGAAGAGAAGACGAGCGCGGAGCCGAAGCCGAGGTGTTCGGCGAGCGCGGACTCGAGCTCCCCGTGCAGCGTCGTGGTGCCGCTGACCAGCCGGCTGCCGGTGGACCCGGCGCCGAACGCGCGCAGCGCGGCGATGCCGCCCTCGACCACCTCCGGATGGCGAGCCAGCCCGAGGTAGTCGTTGCCGGCGAGGTCGAGCAGGAGATCACCGTCGGTCCACGGCTGCAGCGAGCCGTGTGCGGGCAGCGCCGGCGCGCCCGTGGGCCCGCGCTCGGCGCGGGGCGCCCGGGGGCGCAGCACGCGGTGCAGCCCGGCCTCGGCCCGCAGTCGGGCCGCCTCGCCCAGCCAGCCGAGCGGGGTAGAGCTGGCGGCGGGGCCGTTCGCGTGGCTGGCCGCGCCGCCCGCGGGGCCGGGCACGGTGCCGGCGGGGCTGGCCGGGACGCCGTCCGATGCGTCGGCCGAGGTCGCGGATGGGGTGGTGATGGTGCTGTCGGGCGTCACGTCGGCGAGCGTACGGCGCATTCCGGCCCGGCCGCCCGGCACGCCCACCACGGCATCTGGCAGTCTGCGTCCCGTGGGAACCCTCGCCGACGCCCTGCGAGCGAGCACCGATCTCAGCGGCGACGACATCGACCATCTCCATGCGCTCGTCGCGGACTGGGCCCTGCTCGCCGATCTGTCCTTCGCGGACCTGCTGCTGCTTGTCCCGGTGCGGTCCGGCTCGGTGCGGGCGGGGCATGCCGGCGGCATGGAGTTCCAGGTCGTCGCGCAGGTACGTCCCACGACCGGACCCACCGCGTATCACAACGACGAGGTCGGCAGCGTCGTCATCAACCGGTGGGTCGTGCAGAACGCCTGGCGCGAGCACCGGATCGCGCGAGAGGGCGAGCCTGAGTGGGACGGCGGGGTGCCGGTGCGCACCGAGGCGATCCCGGTGCGCCACGGCGACCGGGTGATCGCCGTCCTGGCCCGGGACACCAACCTCGCGACGACCCGGACGCCGAGCGCGCTGGAGTCCGCCTACCTGCAGGGCGCGAACAACCTGGCCCTGATGATCGCCGAGGGCGCGTTCCCGTTCCGGGGCAGCTCCGCCGAGCTGCCCGAGGCGCCGCGGGTCGGTGACGGCATGATGCGCCTCGACGGCGCCGGCAAGGTGATCTTCGCCAGCCCGAACGCGCTGTCGGCGTACCGCCGGCTCGGCCACACCGGGAACGTCACCGGTGAGGACCTGCGCACCGTGCACCGCGCGCTCAACCTGCCGGCCACGACACCCGCGGTCTGGCACGCGATCAGCCGGCGCCGGCCGGTCGAGGTCGAGATCGAGGTGGGCAGCACGGTCGTGCTGCTGCGGGCCATCCCGCTCTTCCCCGGCGCGATCCGCGAGGTGCTGGTCCTCGTCCGCGACGTCTCGGAGCTGCGGCGCCGGGAGGCCCAGCTGCTGAGCAAGGACGCGACGATCCGGGAGATCCACCACCGGGTCAAGAACAACCTGCAGACCGTGGCGGCGCTGCTGCGCCTGCAGATGCGCCGGACGAAGGCGGATGAGGCCCGCGACGCGCTGCGCGAGTCGGTGCGCCGGGTGACCTCGATCGCCGTCGTCCACGAGACGCTCTCCCAGACGCTGGGGGAGTCCGTCCCGTTCGACGAGATCGCCGACCAGATCACCTCGGTGACCGTCGACCTCGCGTCGACCGGGACCCGCGCGACGACCAGGCGGATCGGGTCGTTCGGCCGGCTTTCGGGCGAGCTCGCCACGCCGTTGGCCCTTGTGCTCTCGGAACTTCTGCAGAATGCTGTCGAACATGCGTTCGATGGATCGTCGGGAGCGATCGAGCTCCGCGTGCGGCGCGCCGAGGACCGCCTCGACGTCGTGGTCGCCGACGACGGCGCCGGCCTGCCGGACGACTTCCAGCTCGAGCACTCACCCCGGCTCGGGCTGCAGATCGTCCGTCAGCTGGTGCTGGGCGAGATGCGCGGGACCATCCGGCTGCAGGCCGGTCCGGCACGAGGGACCGAGGCGCTCCTGTCGATCCCACTTTCTTGAAGTTGTGTGTTTGGGCCTCGCTGGCGCGGGTATGCAGGCCAACGTGTCCTCTGTTCACGACCCGCGTACGGCGGTCGTGTCGTCGCCGCAGGGCGGTCGTGGCGGATCGGGCGTCGCCGATGGTGCCGGCGGGGAGGCCGAGTACCCCGAAGGGGATGCCGACCCGAAAGATTTTTCGGCCGCTCCGTCCGGGTCCGCGCAGGGGTGTGCGCCGGACCAGCGGACAGAGCGGCCGATGGTGATGCGTATCGTGAATCTCGCCTCGGGCATGCGTCGATCGACCCGCGAGCGGATGGGAACGGATCACTGCGTGGCTCCGCAATGGACATCCGGTCCGTCCGTACGCGGACAGGCGGTTCACGATCATTGTTCGGTTGTGCGCGGCCTACCTCAGGCAGGCCTGATCGGTCCTGATGCCGACCGGCTCGATCGCGCCCAGTGTGGGGCGCCCCGGGCTTTGGTGGTCCGGACTCAGGCGGTCCGGACTCTCAGCCGCACCTGGCGCTTGAGCGTCCGACGTTCATCCTCGCTCAACCCGCCCCAGACGCCGGAATCCTGCCCGGTGTCCAGTGCCCAGTTGAGGCAGTCACTGGTGACTGCGCACCGCCTGCAGACGGCCTTCGCCTCTTCGACCTGGCGTTCTGCCGGACCGGTGGTACCGATCGGGAAGAAGAGCTCGGGGTCCTCTTCACGGCAGAGCGCTCTGTGGCGCCAGTCCATGCGTACTACTCCCTCTCTCGTCTCGGGTCACACTGCACATCAGACGCTCGGTGAGCCGCCTTGGTTGCGTCGCGTCCCAGAAGAAAATTCCGGATGTCTGATCGGGTCGCGGCGACCGGGGCTTGTGCGAGTGCATGTGTGCGGACCCAGCTGCACGTGCATCCACCTCGGACATTCGCCACCCTCCCACCGGAACGGGCAGGGGCGCAAGAACCTGCATGGTCCGTCACGCCCGGTCTGGCCGCTACCTGTCCGACAGGGACACAAGCGGACCACCGATCACCCTGCCCTACGTCGGCCGGTGGTCATCACGAGTGGATCCCGTGGTTTGTAGTACTTCGAGGCCCTTCGGATCATGTTGAATCGTTGTGGCGTAACGATGGGTCGGCTCGCCCCGCGGGGTCAAACGATGTTGGCCTGTCGGGTGATGCCGGTTAGTCATCTCGTGCTAGGCTGCCCTCTTGGTGTCGATCTGGCTGTCGCCGTGTGGAGTGGCGCGGTCGGCCGGCGTAGCACTGAGGACCACGCAGGCAACCGCGCTGACAGCGGGGCATACGACCAGCACGTGAACTGACCGCAGGTAACCGACGGCAGGTGAGTCGCGGAACACCCGACCGATCCACTCTCCACGCGGCGTGATCGCATGGAACGGACCGCGCAGGATGGGGCGATGGAGGTTCTTGGCCATCGTGGAAGCCGGACACCCGGTCCGGAGAACACGCTCGAGGCGGTGGACGCCGCGTTACGGGCAGGTGCGGACGGCGTCGAGCTCGACGTGCGCCGCAGCGCCGACGGCGACCTGGTGTGTGTGCACGACGCGCGGCTGCCGCGGTTGGGCGGTCGGGCCGTCATCCGCCGGTCGACCAGTGAGCTCGCCAGCCGTGGCATCCCACTGCTGACCGAGATGCTCGACGTCTGGGACGGCCGTGGCCGCCTCATCCTGGAGATCAAGAACCAGCCGGGCCAGCCGGATTTCGACGCTCCACGCGAGCGGACGGCCCGCGCGCTCATCGAGCTGCTGCGGGCTCGCGGGCTGCCGGGCTCCTCCGTCGCCGGCGCGCACCTCGATCAGGCGACAGCGCCGGCCCCCGGTGCGCCATCCGACGTCGACCCACAGCTCGCCGCCGGTGCGCCGCCCGGCCCCGGTGCGCCATTCGCGAACGGAGCGCTTTCCGCGAACGGAGCGCCTTCCGCGCCCGGCTCGGCGGGCGGGTCGGCCGGCGAATCGAATGGGTCGAGCTCCACAGGGAACCCGGCGCCGGCAAGCCAATCTGTGTCGGGAATCACAGTCTCGTCCTTCGACTGGTTCGCGATCGAGGCGATCCGCGACGCCGGGCTCGGCGTCGCGACCGCGTTCCTCACGATGCCGCGGATGTCGGTGAGCGGCGGGGTCGCCTACGCCCGCTCGGCGGGCCACACGGAGCTGCACGCGCACGTGTCCGCCGTGCTGGGCGTGGCCGACGCGGTCCCGCGCGCGCGGCGGGCCGGCCTCCGCCTCGTCACCTGGACGGTCACCGACCCGGCGACGGCGATCGAGCTGCGCGACGCCGGCGTGGACGGCGTGATCTGTGACGACCCCGTGGGCGTCGGCCAGGCGCTGCGGCGCCCCTGAGCGGGCGCTCTCAGTCGGCTCAGGAGCATTCAGCCGACTCGTCCGGCTCAGGCGACGACGCTCAGGAGCCTCGGGCGATTCGGTCGGGCTAGGCGATGACGCGCAGTGCCCGCGGGTGGTCGGTGAGCTCCACCAGCTCGAAGTTCCCCAGGACCTCGCCGTCCATCTGCACCGCGACCGGCTGATCGGCCCGCAGGGTCACCGCCGCCGCGTCGTGCAACGTGACGACGTTGCGACCCCGGGGGGTCGGCTCGTCGCCCAGCATCTGGAGCCCCGTCCGCAGCACGCTCGACAGCCGGGCGCGGCGCAGCCCCACCAGGTCGAGGCCGGTGTCGAAGGAGGCCTCCGGGCAGGCGGCGACCGGCCGGTTGTTCAGGTAGGTCCAGGGCCGGGTGTTGCAGACGATCGCGAGCGACACCTCGACGGGCTCACGGCCCTGCGCCCCGCGCTCGGAGTGGTCGGCAGCCGCCCCGCCGGTCTCCCCGGTGCCGGCCGCCCCGCCGGCCTCGGCGTCCCGCGCGTCGCCGTCGGCCGCGTCGCCGTCGGCCGCGTCGCCGTGGGCCGCCGCGCGCCCGGTGGCCACCCCACCCAGGATGCCGCCCGCCGCGGTGATGCTGATCGCTGGGCCGGAGCGCCCGACCCGGCGGACGAGCTCGGCGGTCGCGCAGCGCAGGAAGAGCCCGGCGGTGCTGCGACGTCCCTTGTCGCGGCGGCGCTCGACCGCGGCGACCACATCGGCGTCGAGACCCATGCCGAGACAGAAGGTGAAGTAGCGGGTCTGGTCGCCGTACCGGGCCCGGCCCACGCTCACCTGCCGGGAGCGGCCCTCGCGCAGCGCGGCAAGCAGCTCCCCGGTGGCCTCCACCGGCGACGCCGAGTACCCGAGCGCTCGGGCGAAGACGTTCGTGCTCCCGCCCGGGACGACGGCGAGTGCCGGGCCCTCGCCCGCCGGGCCGCTCTCGACCAGGCCGTTGACGATCTCGTTCACGGTGCCGTCGCCCCCGAGGACGATCACCACGTCGACGCCGAGCTCGCGGGCCCGGGCACCCAGCTCCAGCCCGTGGCCGCGCCCCTTGGTGACCACCGTCTCCAGGGCGACGTCCGCGGCGAGAGCGGTGGTGAGCACGTCGCGGACCCGCTCGGTAGTGGTGGTCGCGACCGGATTGACGACCAGCAGCCCGCGCATGCCAATACGGTAGCCTGCGCAACCATTCCGGGCGTCGGCTGGGAAAACTCTCACACCGTCCGTGCGGATCCCGCGCCGTGGCGTGGGCCTCGCGGCGTGGTCCCCGGCGCCGTCGTGGCGAACGGGACGTAATCTCGGCGGATGGGTACCAACCGCGGCCCCGTCGGGGCGTCCGGCCCTGCTCCGGCACCGAGCGCGCGGGTCGTACCGCGTCCGCTGCTTGCCGCGGGCGTGCTGCTCGGCGTTGAGACAGCGGTGCTCGCGGGCCTGGGCGTGCTGCTGGTGGTCCGGGGCTTCGGTTCCGACATCGAGGACGTCGGCCGGGCGGAGACCGGTGGTGTGCTCGCTCTGGTGGGCGCGGCCTGCCTGGGCCTGGTGACCTGGGGGGTCCTGCGCGGCCGGTCCGGTTTCCGGTCGCCTGCGCTGGTGACACAGGTTCTGTGTCTCCCCGTTGCCTGGGGCCTGTTGCAGGGTGGTCTGTACGGCTATGGTGTGCCGCTGGTGGTAGTTCCGCTCGCGATCATCGTGTCCCTGGGCTTCGGCGGCGGGTACGCCAGGCCGGCCGGAGATGGCGACGCGTGATCGTGGCGGGCTGGGCGGCCGGGTGAGGAGCTGAACCGACCCGGGCCCAGGGGTCGGTTCGCCGGCAGGCTGTGCCGTGCGGCACCCGCGCCGAGCGCGGGCCGGACGGGCAGCGAACAGGACAGGCGTTGCTGGACGGGCTGCTGCTGGTGAGCAGTCAGGCCCAGGCCGGGCGGTTGGCCGGGCCAGGGGCGGGGGTGCGGCCCCGGGGCGTACCGAGTGCTGGTCGGCTCAGCCGTCTTCCAGTAGCCCGCGGCGGAGCTGGGCCAGCGTGCGGGCCAACAGCCGGGACACGTGCATCTGCGAGATGCCGAGCTCGTTCGCGATCTGCGACTGGGTCATGTTGCCGAAGAAGCGGAGCAGCAGGATGCGCTTCTCCCGCGGGGGAAGCTTCTCCAACAGCGGCTTGAGGGACTCGCGGTACTCCACGCCCTCCAGCGACTCGTCCTGCACCCCCAGGGTGTCGGCGACGGCCGGAGCCTCGTCGTCCCCGGAGTCGGGCGCGTCCAGCGAGACGGCCGAGTAGGCGTTCGCCGACTCGAGGCCCTCGAGGACCTCTTCCTCGCTCATCTCCAGGTGACGGGCGATCTCGCTGACCGTCGGCGAGCGGCCCAGCGACTGGGACAGCTCGGAGGTCGCCTTCGTCAGCGAGAGCTTGAGCTCCTGGAGCCGACGGGGCACCCGGATCGCCCAGCCCTTGTCGCGGAAGTGCCGCTTGATCTCCCCGACGATGGTCGGGGTCGCGTAGGTCGAGAACTCGACCCCGCGTTCCGGGTCGAACCGGTCGACGGACTTGATCAGCCCGATGGTCGCGACCTGAACCAGATCGTCGAGTGGCTCGCCGCGGTTTCGGAACCGCCGGGCGAGGTACTCGACGAGGGGAAGGTGCATGCGGACGAGTTGGTCGCGCAGGGCGGCCCGTTCCGGGTCCCCCTCGGGCAGCGACACCAGCCGGACGAACAGCGCGCGGGCCCGGATCCGATCCGGCGACCCGGCGCCGTGCCCGGACGAGCCGGAGCGGGAGCCCGCACCGGCAGCGTCGATGGCCTCGTCGGGCTGGGCCTGCTCGCCCACGGCTGAGGCGGGCGGCGGACCACCGTGCTCGGCACCAGGCCCGGATCCGCGTTCGGCCAGGCCGTCGGCCTCATGCGCCGTCCCGGTGATCCCGCCGACGTCGGGGCCGGCGATGTCAGCGCTGGCGACGTCGGTGCTGGCGACGTCGGTGCTGGCGATGTCGGTGCTGGCGATGTCGCCGGCACCGCGCTGGCTGAGTGCCACGACCGGGTCGCCCGCGCGGTTCGTGGGGACCGTACGAGGGGTGGTGGGTGTTCTGCCGGCTGAAGTCACGACGTGCCTACCGTGTCGCCGAGGGCCGCTGTGGCGGCCGCGCCGGAGCCGCGGACGTGCCCGGCCGGGGGCTCACCCAGGTCGGCCCGGACACCGCGGCGCTTCTGGAGGGCGATGCTTACCCGGGAGCCCGGACCGGTCGAGCTGGAGACGTCGCCGGCCAGCGCGGTCAGCACCGTCCAGGCGAACGTCTCGGTGGAGGGCGGCTCGCCGTCGAGGCTCTCGACGGTTACCAGGACCTTCATGACGCCGGGCTCGAGGGCGAACCTGCATTCCAGCGACGAGCCGGGAACGGCGGAGACGAGCAGCAGCGCGCACGCCTCGTCCACCGCGATCCGGAGATCCTCGATGTCGTCGAGGGTGAAGTCCAGCCGGGCCGCGAGTGACGCGGTGGCCGTCCGCAGGACGGTCAGATAGGCGCTCGCGGCGGGCAGGGTGAGCTGGACGACGTCGTGCGGGCCGCCGCCGTGGGTGGCCTCGCCCGAGGTGCCGCCGGAGTTCTCCGCGCCGCCGGTCGAAGGCGTCGGATTCACGTTCCTACCCCCAAGAGCCCGGGTCGTGCGAGGAAGGTCCTCGTCGATGATGTCGGTCTTCGTGCGTTTGTGTCGGGTGTTTCCGCCACCGGGTGTCGCTCGTTCGTGGATCTCGATCTGGCTGGGTCTGGCTCGGGTTCCGTCCCGTGATCGGTGCCGTTGCCGTTGCCGGCGCCTCGCGGTCGCCGGCGCTGCGAGGCGGGTTTCCCGCGACCCGTGGTGTTGTGTCCGTTTCCGGACGACACTCCGGTGCCGGCGCCTGCCCGATCCATCGGGGTGTTACTCCGATGATGGCCCTGCCGAGGAGGTCCGACTCGCGTGGGCCCCGTCGTTCACCACCGTACCCAGCCCGCCTGGGGTATCGCAGGTCGGGTGATCAGAAGAGGGCGCCGAAGGCCCGACTGGTCGCGGATGGCCGCTTCCTGCCCGGCCACCTGGGTGTTCTCGGCGCCGGGAGTGGCCGACCAGGTGGCCGCGGGCGGCCGGGGTGCCGGTGCGGAGGTCAGGTGACAGTGACCTTCAGGGCACGGTTTCAGTCGGGAAGGCGCACGTCAGGTAACACTGTCGTGATGTGGGCGGGGGCCGGCCAGCGTGTCGATCGCGCGGGCGTCCAGCCGCCAGGTGGTCCACTCCGAGGTGGGTGTCGCCCCCACCGACCGGTAGAAGGCGTGCGCGGGGGTGTTCCAGTCCAGGACGGCCCATTCCAGCCGCAGGTAGCCGCGGCGCCCGCAGATCCGGGCGAGCTCGGTCAGCAGCTCCCGGCCGTGCCCGGCGCGGCGTTGCTCGGGCCGGACGAACAGGTCGATCAGGTACATCCCGCTTTTCCCCGTCCATGTGGAGAAGGTCGGGTGCCACATCGCGAAGCCCACAACGTCGACCACGTCGCCGGCCGGGTTCGGCGACTCCGCCACCAGGCAGTGCGCCGCGGGTGGGTCGCCGAACAGGGCCGTGGTGAGGTCGTCGGCGGTCATCGCGACCGCGTCCGGCTCGCGCTCGTAGGCGGCGAGGCCGCGGACCAGGGCGAGGACGGCTTCGACGTCCCCGCGCCGGGCAGGTCTGATCATGTCCGCTCCCGGGATGTGATCATTTAGATCTCCGGTGGACGGGATCACAGGCGCTCGCCCCACCGGCCGACGGGACACCCGACCCACACACAAAACCGGGCGCCCCCGCCGGGATGGCACTCGGCCACCCGGCGGGAACGCCCGGCCCTACCTGTCGCCCGAGTCTCAGGCGGCGGCCTTCGTCTCCCAGAAGATCGTGGAGATCTCGTCGATCAGGTCCAGGAGCTTCTGGCCCTGCGTCGGGTCGACCGAGCCCTTGGCGCCGGCCGCGCCGGCTGCCTTGGTGGCCTGCCAGAACAGGTCATGCAGCTGGGGGTACTTCTCGAGGTGGTTCGGCTTGAAGTAGTCGGTCCAGAGCACCCAGAGGTGGTGCTTGACCAGCTCGGCGCGCTCCTCCTTGATGACGAGCGCCCGGGCCCGGAACTCCGGGTCCGTGTTGGCCTGGTACTTCTCCTGGATGGCCTTGACCGACTGGGCCTCGACCTTCGCCTGGGCCGGGTCGTAGACGCCGCAGGGCAGGTCACAGTGGGCACTGACGCTGATCGCGGGATGCAGCAGGCTCATGCCGCCGTCCTCTCTGTATCGCCTCGGGTCTGTCGCCCAGGGGCGGCCGCGTCCGCGCCGGGCGGGTCGGCCCTGGGTGGTTGCGATCGCGGGACGTGGATCGCGAGTAGGAGTCCGCGGACCAGTTTCCCGCCTTCTGGCAACCTACCCTCGTGAGGCCACGCGTTTCCGTGCGGGCGGTCGCTGTCCGCGGCGAGTCGATGCAACCAACCCTGAACGACGGCGACACATGCCTCGTGCTGTGGGGTGCGTCACCCAGACCGGGTGACGTGGTGGTGGCGCGGCTGCCCGAGCGCGGGCTGGGGGTCAAACGGGCCGAGTTCACCGACCCGGACGGATCCTGGTGGCTGCGCTCGGACAACGTGCGCGCCGGCACCGACAGCGCGACGTTCGGGATGATCCCGGCCGGCGACGTCCTCGGCCGGGTCGTGGCGCGGTACTGGCCGCGCCCGCGTGCACTGCGCCGCAGCCGGCCACCCCGGGCGTGAGCCGCCCGGGCGGGCGGTGGGTCAGCCGCGGCTCGCGCCGGTGCTCAGCGGCCGCAGCGAGTCGTAGAACGCCCGGCAGTCGGCGTAGGTGGGGAGCAGGCCCGCCGCCGCGGCCTGGCTCAGTGTCGGCGCGGCGGTGTCCTTCTCCGACAGCAGCGGGGTCAGCTCGGCCGGCCACGGCAGGGCCAGGTCGGGATCGAGCGGGTTGATCCCGAACTCGCGCTCCGGCGTGTACGGCGTGGAGCACAGATAGGTGATCGCGGCGCCGTCCGTCAACGCCATGAAGGCATGCCCGAGCCCCTCGGACACATAGAGGCCCCGCCGGTCGACGTCGTCGAGCAGGACGGCCGCGTGCGACCCGAAGGTCGGCGAACCGACCCGGATGTCGACGACACAGTCCAGCACGCGGCCGCTGACACAGGTGACGTACTTTGCCTGGCTGGGCGGCACCTGGGCGTAGTGCACGCCGCGCAGCGTTCCCGCCCGGCTGACACTGGCGTTCGCCTGGGCGAGTTCAAGCCGGTGCCCGGTCACCGATTCCAGCGCGTCGACGCGGAACCATTCGAGGAATGTTCCGCGCGGGTCGGAGTGCTGGCGAGGGGTGAACAACCAGGCATCGGCGATCGGCAGCTCGGTTACCTCCACGACAACGCACGCTACTAGGTTGGGCGCGGCGATTCCCAGACAGCCTCGTCGCCTGCCGTGTGCCGTCGGTGGACATCCCGCTTCGGCTGGTTGACATCAGGATCGGCCTGACACGCGGGGCTTCCACTCTGTGAGATGCCGGTCGGCGGATGGTGATCGCGGGCCGGCTCGAGTCGTGTTCGAAACCCCCGCGCGTCGCCTGTCGCACTCCGCAGGTCCACGGACGAACAACGCTCGCGTTTCGAGTGAATCGTCTCACGCTTTATCGGTCGTGGATGTGTCGCGAGGCACGAGATCATTGCCGTCGCGCCTGTGTGGAAACCGGCTTGAAACGCGGTGGATTCCGCACCCGGGTCGGACGATGCGGGCCGGTTTCAGGTCGTTTCCAGAAACGCAACGGCAGCTCCGGCGGCGGCCTTCCGGCGGGTTCCCGGGAGCAGGCCGGCGTCGGCCCGCGTCGGCTGGCGGGCGCGGCCGGGGAGCTGATCGGCTGATCGGTAGGGTGGCCGGCGCGAGGACGTGCGGCGGCCGGCCGCCGTGTGCCCTGGCTCCCGCCGTGCCCCGGCCCTCAGGTGGGGCTGGCAGGCGGCCGGGTGTGCCGGACCTGGCGGCGCGGACTTCGGCGGCACCGCCCGTCGGAGTCGGATGGGCGACAGGTAGGGAAACACGAGGCGACAGACGGTTGTGAGCGGCGGAGGTTGGACTCATCCCGGGAGCCCGACAAGTGCCATTACGTCACAGTTCAGCTACGTCACGGCGCCCGGGCGACGCACGCATGTTTCACGTGGATGTCATCCCGGGTTGGCCGCCGGTGAACCGGACCGGGAGGCCCGGAGCCTCGCACGTGCCATATTGGAAGCAGCGTCGGGCCACCCCCGTCGCAGGCATGTGGCAGTCCAGCCACCTCACACGTCGAGGTGGCGCAGCAGTGCCCGCCGCCCCGCGAACGCCCGATCTTCGCCGGGGCCCCGGGAACGTCCAGCCACGTCCGGTCAGTGACACCGTTCGCCGGACGGAACCGCCGTGGCTTGTCCGAGGAGCCCCTTTCGTGACCGCAACCACAGACCACACGACCCTCGACTCGTCCCTCGCGGCCCCGACCGATGGGCTCGTCTCGCCCGCGGCACCGGTGACGTCGCCGGGGTTCGACGGGCCGAGCCCGCGCCCGTCCGACGACGACCCCGCCTTCGCGCTGCACCGGGGCGGGAAGATCGGGATCGGGCTGACCGCGCCTCTGAACAACCGCGAGGACCTCTCGCTCGCCTACACCCCCGGCGTGGCCCGGGTGTGCACGGCGATCGCCGAGACGCCGGCCCTGGCCGACGAGTACACCTGGCGTTCCAACACCGTGATCGTGGTGACCGACGGAACGGCCGTCCTGGGCCTCGGTGACATCGGCCCCGCGGCCGCCCTGCCGGTCATGGAGGGCAAGGCCGCCCTCTTCAAGCACTTCGGCGGGGTCGACGCCGTGCCGATCTGCCTCGACTGCACCGACGTCGAGGAGATCGTCGACACGGTCGCCCGCCTCGCCCCGGGCTTCGGTGGCGTCAACCTCGAGGACATCTCGGCCCCCCGGTGCTTCGCGATCGAGTCGATGCTCCAGGACCGCGTCGACATCCCCGTCTTCCACGACGACCAGCACGGCACCGCGATCGTCGCGCTCGCCGCGCTGGAGAACGCCGCCCGGCTGACCGGGCGGACCCTCGGCGACCTGCGGGCCGTCGTATCAGGCGCCGGCGCCGCCGGTGTGGCCGTCACCCGCATCCTGCTCGCCGCCGGCATCGGTGACATCGCCGTCGGCGACAGTCGCGGCATGATCTACCCCGGTCGGGACGGCCTGACGACGGTCAAGGCCGCCCTCGCCGCCGAGACGAACAAGGCCGGCCTGCACGGCTCGATCAACGAGGCACTCGCCGGGGCGGACGTCTACCTCGGCCTCTCCGCGGGCAAGGTGCCCGAGGAGGCCGTCGCCACGATGGCACCGGAGGCGATCGTCTTCGCGATGGCGAACCCGGACCCGGAGATCGACCCCGAGATCGCCCACAAGTACGCCCGGATCGTGGCGACCGGCCGCAGCGACTACCCGAACCAGATCAACAACGTGCTGGCCTTCCCGGGTGTCTTCCGGGGCGCGCTGGACGTGCGTGCCAGCCGGGTCACCGAGGGCATGAAGCTCGCGGCCGCCCGGGCTCTCGCCGACGTGATCGCCGACGAGCTGGCCGATGACAACATCATCCCGAGCGTCTTCGACGAGCGCGTCGCGCCCGCGGTCTCGACCGCGGTTGCCGCAGCGGCCCGCGCCGACGGAGTCGCACGCCGCTAGCACCTCCGCCGCGGCAGGGCTCGGGTCGTCCGGAGCGCTGCGGGCAGGGAAAGACAGAGCCGAACGCGACCGCCGCGGAACCTCAGGGTTCCGCGGCGGTCGCCGTTCGGAGCCCTGGAGACCGCCGCCGCCCAGGAGCCCGGGGCGCCGCCACAGCTCGGGGGCGAGCCCGGATGGTGGCTCAGACCCGGCCGCAGCCGGGGCAGGGGCGGTTCTCGCTGGCTTCGGTCAGTGGGCGCAGCGCGCCGCAGCCCTTGTAGGAGCAGCAGACGAAGTCCGCTGACGGGACGATGATCACTGGATCGCCGTCCGTCACGAGCACCACCGGCGGTTCCGGTACGGGCACCGGCCGGCGCCGTCGCCAGCCGAACCGACGGCCGCCTGCGTCCCGGCCGCCCCCGTCCCGGCTGACTGTGTCCCGGCTGAGGGGGGCCGGCGTACTCCCCTGTGTAACCACGGGATTGAGTTCAACACATCCGGTCCGACCGCGCGACGGCCGGGCTGCCCGAAGCCTGTCGATCGGCCTGTGGTCGATCTCTCCGGCCTCCACGGCGTGCGGCGGGATCGGGGCGAACCATGACGAAGAGCAACGGCGGCGTCGGGCGCTGTCGTATGCCGCGTTCACCGGAACCGGACACGGATCGGACACAGGTCGGACCGAGCGTGGAACGGACGGTTCGGTGGCGTTGGTGGGGAGCGTCATCCTAGGGTTACCCTCGTGCTCGCCGCCGCCGCCGTCTCCATCAACCCGGACGACCCGCTGGCCGGCCTCGTGGTCGGCGACCAGCCGGAACCGGTCGTGCCCGAGGGCTGGACCACGGTCACCGTGCGGGCCGCCGCGCTCAACCACCACGACCTGTTCAGCCTGCGTGGAGTTGGGCTGCCGCCCGAGCGCCTGCCCATGATCCTGGGCTGCGACGCGGCCGGGGTCAGCGCGGACGGCGACGAGGTGATCGTCCACGCCGTCATCGGTGACTCGGCTCGCGGGGGCGGTGACGAGACCCTGGACCCGAAGCGGACCCTGCTCTCCGAGCTGCATCCCGGCACGCTCGCGGAGCGGATCGCCGTCCCGCGAGGGAACCTCGTGCCCAAGCCGGCGGCGCTGTCGTGGGAGGAGGCGGCCTGCCTGCCCACGGCCTGGCTCACGGCGTACCGCATGGTGGTCAACCGGGCGGGCCTGCCGGCGGGTGGTGGTGGGACGCTGCTCGTCCAGGGAGCCGGTGGCGGAGTGTCCACCGCGGCCCTGATGATCGGCAAGGCGGCCGGTCACACCGTGTTCGTCACCTCTCGGGACGAGTCCAAGCGTAGGCGGGCGCTCGAGCTCGGGGCCGATCTCGCCGTCGAGTCGGGCGCGCGCCTGCCGAAGCGCGTGGACGCAGTGATCGAGACGGTCGGGGCCGCGACCTGGTCGCACTCGGTGCGGTCACTGCGCCCGGGTGGACGGATCGTCTGCTCCGGCGCCACCAGCGGCCCGAACCCGCCGGCCGAGCTCAACCGGATCTTCTTCCTGCAGCTCTCGGTGATCGGTTCGACGATGGGCACGCGCGCCGAGCTCGCCGAACTGGTCGACCTCCTGGCGCGCACGGGCACCCGCCCGCTCGTCGACGACGTCCGCCCGCTCGCCGACGCTCGTGTCTCCTTCGGACGTCTCGCGGACGGCGAGGTCTTCGGCAAGCTCGTCCTGACCCCCTAGCCTCGCGTGTAGCCGGTGCCCCGGGGGACAGGGACGGACGGGAGTCAGAGGTCCGGGTCGTCGTCGGGGCGGGCCAGCCAGGTCGCGAGCTGCTCGACGGCGTCCTCGAACTGCGGGTGCAGGTCGACGAAGGTGCGCAGGGCGTCGGCGAGCGAGTCGAACGACACCGATTCCTCGCCGCGGCGGGCGGCCAGCTCCTCGATGCCCCGGTCGGTGAAGTACATGGTGGAAAGGTATCCGTCCCGAACAGGTCCGGCGGTGGGGGCGGGCCCGGGGTTAAGGGGGCCGCGGGCCGGGTGTAATA
>NZ_JALKFY010000541.1:0-347 GCF_023242985.1 Frankia sp. Mgl5
TCGATCGTCGTTTTCAACATTTCTTCTGCAGCCACTTGCGCTGCAATGGCAACCACCAAACGCTCCTGCTGCAATTTTTCCATCAGGTAGCTGAAGCCTTTTCCTTCCTGTCCGATCAGGTTAGCGGCGGGTACCCGACAGTCCGCGAAAATCAATTCCGCTGTATCCTGGCTGTGCAGGCCGATTTTATCCAGCTTGCGGCCGCGGGAGAACCCTGGTGTGTCCCGTTCCACTACAATCAGGCTGATACCTTGGTGGGCAGGAACCGCTTTTGGATCAGTTTTACAGGCGACCAGCACAAGATCGCATTGAATACCGTTGGTGATGAACGTCTTTTGTCCATTGAG
>NZ_JALKFY010000542.1:0-347 GCF_023242985.1 Frankia sp. Mgl5
TGCCAAGCGTATAGCCAGGGAGTTGCAGACTGGCACAGTAGTAAACCTCGGGGTAGGGATTCCCACCTTGATCCCCGATTACCTGACGCCGGAGGTTGAGGTATTTCTCCAGTCGGAAAACGGCTTGCTGGGAATGGGACCCACACCTCCCGACGATGATATCGATATGGACCTGATCAGCGCCAGCAAGCATCCGATCACCTTCGGCAGAGGCGCCTCGCTTTTTTCCAGTGCCGATTCTTTCGTGATGATACGAGGCGGACACGTTGATGTGGCGGTGCTTGGCGCTTTGCAGATCAGTGAAAAAGGTGAGATCGCCAACTGGGCCGTACCCGGTGAAGATATAT
>NZ_JALKFY010000543.1:0-347 GCF_023242985.1 Frankia sp. Mgl5
CGTGCAGGCGGTAATAAAGGTCTTCACGGAAGCGACCCGTCTGGATCGCCGATTCCAAATTCACATGTGTAGCAGCAATTACCCGCACATCAATCATGATCGGTTTGCTGCCACCGACACGGACAATCTCCCGTTCCTGCAAAACGCGAAGCAGCTTCACCTGCATGCTCATCGAGAGTTCCCCGATTTCATCCAGAAAAATCGTGCCGCCGCTTGCTTCTTCAAAAAGCCCGCGCTTGCCGCCCCGTTTCGCTCCGGTGAAGGCTCCTTCCTCGTAGCCAAAAAGCTCGCTCTCTAGCAGTGTTTCCGAAATGGCAGCGCAATTAACCCTGATAAATTGGCTATAT
>NZ_JALKFY010000544.1:0-347 GCF_023242985.1 Frankia sp. Mgl5
TTTCACGGCAGCGCTCATACTGTTCATTAATGATGCGCTGCATCTCCTGGTCGATCTCGTAAGCGATTTGTTCTGAGTAGTTGCGCTCGTGACCAATATCGCGGCCGAGGAACACCTGTCCTTGGCGAACACCAAACTGCATCGGACCAAGACGGCTCATCCCGTACTCTGTAATCATGCTGCGAGCAATTGCCGTAGCGCGTTGGAAGTCGTTGTGAGCACCCGTACTGATGTCACCCAGCACAATTTCTTCGGCAACGCGTCCCCCAAGGAGGCCGACAATTTTATCCAGCAAATCCCCTTTTGTTGCGAAGAACCGGTCTTCCTTCGGCAGCATCACGGTGTAT
>NZ_JALKFY010000545.1:0-345 GCF_023242985.1 Frankia sp. Mgl5
GCGTATGCCCAATCGAACTGCGGATTGTTCGCATACTCTCCTGAGCCGTTCGGGCGTTCCGCCATAATCGCGTTGCGGAAAAGATGCGCCTCTCTGAGTTGGGCAAGGTCATCGGCTTTGCCCGCTCCCAATTCTTCCAGCATCTCATAACAGATCACGGCATGGCCCATCATGTCCTGAGACATAGAGGAAAAGGCCACATCCTCCTCGATATGAGGGGCCAGCGCCAACCACTCCGAACCGCGGTAAGCCAGCAAAAAGTCGTCGTCCGCCAACTGAAACAACAATTCCTGCAAAGCAGCCAGATATTCGGGATGTTCTTTTGCCCGTTCGGCAGATTCTATC
>NZ_JALKFY010000546.1:0-344 GCF_023242985.1 Frankia sp. Mgl5
GGTGACATCGGGCCGATTCCGGTTTTGTTGATCTGGACGCTCCTCATTGCCGTCATCGGACATATTTTGTTGCGCAAAACAGCTTATGGACGCCAGACACTGGCGACGGGCGGGAATGAAAATGCCGCCAAATTCTCAGGGGTAAACACCGCCAAGATAAAACTGATGGTTTTAATGGGCTCCGGGATGATGGCCGGTCTAGCCGGTATGTTGTACGCGGGCCGCATGCAATCTGGTCGCTTCACGTTCGGGGAAGGAGACGAGCTGTCCGTGATCGCGGCGGTTATCCTGGGCGGAACCAGTCTGTTTGGCGGGATGGGAACGGTTGTCGGTACGGTCATTGG
>NZ_JALKFY010000547.1:0-344 GCF_023242985.1 Frankia sp. Mgl5
TCATTTGTCTGGGTTCTGATTTTATAGCGAATGTTCATTTGCTGATTGCTGGAAATCTGTCCGTCATCCGGCGGTCCGAAAAACATCAAGAGGGCAGGCCACCAGCGATGGAGCGAATCCTGCAGCATTTGCCGCTGTGCCGATGTCCCCTCAGCCAGTTCCAGCACGATGCTTTCCCCGTGCTGGGCATGAAACTTCTCCTCGGCACAGATACGTTGAAGTGCGCGGGCATACGGTGCGTAGGAAGAGTCCAACGACATCGTTTGCGTAAGGATTGCCGCACCATCCACCAGCCAGCCGATTACCCCGGCGTCCGCCCATGTAGGCGCTTCCATATGAAAGAC
>NZ_JALKFY010000548.1:0-343 GCF_023242985.1 Frankia sp. Mgl5
TCGACGGGCAGGTGGCCCAGCTCGCGCGGGTGCGCCGCGCCCTGTACGACGCGGGCTGGATGCGTCACGGCTGGCCCACCGAGGTCGGCGGCCTCGGTGGCCCGGCGGTGCTGCGCGCCGTACTCGGCGAGGAGGTCGCGTCCCGGGACCTCGCCGAGCCCGGCATCTACTCGATGATCGAGGTGCTGGCGCCGACCATGATCTCGTACGCGTCGCCGGCGCTGGCGGCCGAGATGGTGCCGCTGCTGCTCTCCGGCGCCGAGCAGTGGTGCCAGGGGTTCTCCGAGCCGGGGTCGGGCAGTGACCTGGCGTCGCTGTCCACCCGGGCGGAGCCCCGTGGGGA
>NZ_JALKFY010000549.1:0-342 GCF_023242985.1 Frankia sp. Mgl5
CGGCGCCGACTCGCCCGTGATCGCCGACTCGTCGACGCTGGCGATGCCCTCGACGATGT
Organism: Frankia sp. Mgl5; assembly: GCF_023242985.1. NCBI lineage: Bacteria > Bacillati > Actinomycetota > Actinomycetes > Frankiales > Frankiaceae > Frankia > Frankia sp. Mgl5. The sequence goes on from NZ_JALKFY010000549.1 coordinate 60, forward strand.
CACCGTCCCCGGGGATGAACTCCCCCGCCTCCACGACAACCAGGTCGTTCTGGGCCAGCCACGGCGCGGGAACGTCCTCCACGACCGCGGCCTCGACGGCCTGCCCGATCTCCCAGCCGGTGAGCCGGCGGGCGACGGCGTCGGTCTTGGCCCGGCGCAGGGCGGCGGCCTGCGCCTTGCCGCGCCCCTCCGCGACGGCCTCGGCGAGGTTGGCGAAGATCACGGTGAGCCACAGCCACACAGTGATCATCCAGCCGAACGCCGACGGGTCGGTGATCGCGAG
>NZ_JALKFY010000550.1:0-342 GCF_023242985.1 Frankia sp. Mgl5
CGGCGCCGACTCGCCCGTGATCGCCGACTCGTCGACGCTGGCGATGCCCTCGACGATGTCACCGTCCCCGGGGATGAGCTCCCCCGCCTCGACCACGACCAGGTCGTGCTGGGCGAGGCGCGGCGCCGGCACGCTCTCGACCGCGGCGCTCTCGACAGGCTGACCCGCGCGCCAGCCGACGAGCCGGCGGGCGACGGTCTCGGTCCTGGCCCGGCGCAGGGCGGCGGCCTGCGCCTTGCCGCGCCCCTCCGCGACGGCCTCGGCAAGGTTGGCGAAGATCACGGTGAGCCACAGCCACACAGTGATCATCCAGCCGAACGCCGACGGGTCGGTGATCGCGAG
>NZ_JALKFY010000613.1:0-42996 GCF_023242985.1 Frankia sp. Mgl5
ATGGCGCCGACACCCACCCCACAATCAGATCGAACACACGTTCGACCATAAAGGTGTGTGCGCCACCCCGACAAGCGTGAACCCAACGAGACCACACCAAGTTCACATTCGGCCCGGGAAGATTTGTTTTTGCGAACAGGTGACGGACTCTATCTTCGATATCTTCCCCGCTGGGCTGGGTGCGGCCTTTCGTGTCCTGGCCGTCCTCGCTCTCGGCTTGTATCTCGGATTTCTCGGCCTCGACGAACTCCTCGCCGCCACCATCTTCGAGATTCTTCGCGCCATCGTGATCGCGGTGCCGCAGTCCAAGTGACCACCCCGATCGACCCGCCCGAAGACTGACCCCCGGCGGCCTCTGTTCGCTGGGGAACCTCGCTTTCAGCGCCGCGGCGGACGGGCGCCACAAGCCGGCGGGAAGGCCAGCAGGGCATACGTGGAAAACGGGATTTTGGCGGCAGCCACCGACCGGGCGCCCGGATCTGATTACGAGTGGGGTATCGAGGTGAACCTGGGCAAGCCCGCAGGGGCGTGGATCCTGTCCTACCGCACCCGGGCGGCCGGTGACCCGATCTCGGCGACACAACGATTGAGACTGGGTTCGGATGATCTCATCCGTGAGATCGTGCTGTCCGGTGGCCCGCCGTGTTCGTCGACGCGATGGGACGCATAGGCTCTCGTCTCGTTGCGGGCTCGCCTCCACCCCGGCCAGCGCCGCACGCCCGTGCGAGGACACCCCGCGCCGGAAACAAGGGCCCCACCTCGCCGCTGCGGTTGTGGGAGGTGGCGGCTGGTCGGCAGGTGCGGGAACTTAGTCCGCGGCGAGCGCGGACGCGAGGTCCATCGGGTTGGGCCCGCCGTTCACGATCGAGAGGACCGGGGTGGTCACCCCGTGTTCGACGTACCGTCGCAGGCCGGCCCGGCACTGCTCGACCGTCCCGTGCACGATCAGCTCGTCCACGACCTCGTCCGGGATCGCGGCCAGGGCGGCCTTGCGATCGCCGGCCGCCCACGCGCTCCACATGCCCTCCAGCGCCGCCTGGCGGCCGAGCCACAGGTGGAACTCCCGGTACACCGGCACCGTCAGGTAGGCGGCGATCATCTTCCTGAGTAGAGGGCGGGCGGCTGCCGGGTCGTCGTGCACGTACACGAAGATCCGGGCGACCACCTCGGCGTCAGAGTTGTGTTCACGCACGTGCGGCAGGACGGTGTCGCAGTCGGCCGGCGAAAGCCAGTTGAGGATCACTCCGTCCGCCTCGCGACCGGCGAACTCGAGCATCCGAGGTCGCAGTGCGGCGACCATGATCTTCGGTGGGGCGGACGGTGCGACGCCGAGCCGGAAGCCGCGGACCGTGAAGGACGGGAACTCCTCGCTGATCTTCTCGCCGGCGAAGGCCCGGCGCAGGAACCGGACGGTGTCCAGCATCCGCTGGTACGGGCGGCTGAACGGGATGGAGTTCCAGTTCGAAACGATCACATCCGACGACGTGCCGAGTCCGAGGACGAACCGGCCCGGCGCGGCGGCGGCCATTGTCGCCGCGGTCTGGGCGAGCAGCGCCGGGCCGCGGGTGTAGGCCGACACGATCGCGCTGCCGAGCCGCAGCCGTGGTTCGCCGGCGGCGAGCGCCAGCGGGACGATCCCGTCCGTCGTGGTTGCCTCGGACGACCAGACGTCGGTGTAGCCGGCGTCCGCCAGTCGCCCGCACAGCGCGGGCAGGTCCGTCAGGGGCGCATCGGCCAGCGGAATCGTCATCCCCCAGCGGCCAGTTCCGGACGAGGCCGGATCCTGGCCGGTGACGGTCCCGGCTGGGGCGGGGCTGGCGCCTTGTCCGCCGGAGGGCGTCCTGCCCGCGCGGCCACTTTCGTCGCTCTGATCGCTCGTTGTCCGAGTCACCGGCGGAGTATCCCGCAAAACAGATTCGCATCTGACCCGGACAGCCGTCGTATCCGGCCGTCATCCGCCGCGATCGACCCCGGCGCCTTCGGGTCGCGTCCACGCGTACCGGCGGATACAGGATGTCGACCACTCCTGGCAGGTGGTGCTACATCCCGTGACGGGGGCGGCGCAGTACCCGACGTGCAGCGTGTCCGTCACCGCGGCCCCGTCTGGCGCAGGCGGCGATCCAGCTCAGCGCCCAGGGCCGCGCGGGCGGACAGGAGTCCTGGTGGCGCATGTGGCTGGAACCGCACGCCGTGGCTCCTGCCACCATCGCACGGGATACGGGTACGTGCATCTTTAACAGCCCCTGGAGGTGTGTTCCGGGTCCGCCAACGCAAATAGGTCGAAGTCGCGGGGATCTGGGCCGAGAATATCTTCTGGCCCTTCGTCGAGGCCGCCCGGAAATCCCACGGACAGAAACACGATGACACCTTCGATCGACCGGGAAAAGCACAGCCGTGCCCCGAAGTAAACACGTTGACCGGGATTGATCTCGTCGGCGTGCTCCAGCTTCCAGCCCGCCGCGGGCACGGCGCGGCGGTAGAAGTCCGCTACCTCGTCGACCGTGCCCGCGGAGTACAGGCGCGAGGCATACGGGATGTTGGTGCTGCCGGTGCAGCCGTAGCTGACGCCCTGGTCGTGAAGCGTCGCGCCGGCGGGGCGCAGCTCGAACTCGGCAAGATCGTTCAGTCGCGCGGCGAGGTTCCTGTCCTGGGCTGTGCATTTCCCCTCCGGCCAGCGATCGGACAGCATTGAGCAGCCAGTCGTCAAAAGTATGCTCATCAGGGCACAGAAACCAACTAGGGTCGGCGCTGCTCGATCGCCACCTCTGTTCGTCACGAGAATGAGCGTATGTGGTAGCCGTTTTCGGACAGACGGGGCCCGGGCGACTCTGCAATAGTATCTCGCCGATGTCTGAACGTGGCCGGCGCGAGGCTACCATTTTGACCGCGTCCACGGTGGTTGTGCGCTGCGCCGAGAAGTGCAGGCGCCTGCTGGCTCCATCTGGCGGAACCGTAACCGGGCAGTTGGAGAGGGGGCCACGCCGTGACGCTACTGCGCCCCAAGTCTTCGGATCATGAAAATACCTATGCCAGGTGCGTCAGTGGCCCACCCGAATGATCATCCGGAAGATCCAAAGCTGCACGCGTCGGGGGAGTGGTGTGGATCTCGCGGCGTTATGTTGCGGGGCGGAGTGGGACGGCGAAGTGGTGTGCGGTGATGGTCATGCCGGTGTTGAGGTACAGCCGGTGCGCGTCGGCCCGGTCGAGTCCGACGCCGGAGTCCAGGTGTACCTGCGCGCACTCGAGCCGTCGCGCCTCGTCGAGGAGCCAGTCGAGTAGACGTCTGGCGTATCCCTGCCGTCGGGCGCTCGCGATCGTGGAAAGGTCGTCCACGTAGAGGAATCGGCCGGCGGACAGGGAGTGGTGGACTCGGAAGCCGGCGACGGCCAGCGCGCTCGGCTGGCCCCGGTCGAACACGCCGACCAGCCGGTAGCCCTCCAGGCGTTGCACCTCGTCGACGATGCGGACGAAGTCGGCCGTGCCCACCAGTGCGGGCCGTAGCTGGGAAAGCGCGGGGAACGCTGAGGCTGTCGCCGGCGGCAGGATTTCACGGATCTGGCTGGTCACGTGGAAGGACGTTAATGCGGGAGGTCGGTGCCTGGGTGCCGGATTGTGGTAGTTCCTGCGCCAGTCGGAAATCGGCCAGTCGGGAACTCGCGCACCCCCGAGACAAGATAGTCAACGATGTTGACGCCCCTCGTTCGCTGTCGATCTTTCGGGTCGAAAAGGGGACCCGGCTGTTCCACCGCTGAAACCGCCGCTGCCACCCCTGCGTATTCGCCCCGCGTTCGGTGGATCCGTACCTCCTCGGCCGTAGCGCGGCGATCATGATCTCCGGTGGGGTGCTGCTACTGTCACGTCGCATGATCGTCGATCCTGGTGTGGGTTCGACTCGCAACTGCGTCGTGCGTGCGCTCGTCGAGCTGATGGTGGGCACATGCCCGGACCGAGTGCTGCGTGTCGCGATCGACGGTCCGGACGCGGCCGGCAAGACGACGCTGGCCGACGAGCTTGCCGGCGCCCTCGCTGACCGAGGTCGGCCTGTCATCCGGGCCAGCGTCGACGGCTTCCACCAGCCTCGGCTCGTACGCCGCGGCCGTGGGTCGCTGTCCCCGGATGGCTACTTTTTCGACGCATTCGACTACACCGCGCTACGGCATCTTCTGCTCGACCCGTTAAGCCCGGACGGAGATCGGCGCTACCGCGCAGCCGCGTTCGACCATCTCCGCGATGCCCCGCTTGACAGCCCCACCCGCGAGGCGGTGAGCGATGCGGTGCTCATCGTCGACGGTGTCTTCCTCCTCCGGGACGAGCTGCGCGATTATTGGGATCTCAGCGTGTTCCTCCAGATCAGCCCTGCCGAATCGCTGCGCCGTGCGATGTGCCGCGACGTCGCCCTGTTCGGTTCACCCGACGTGGTCCGCGAACGCTACGAGGCGCGCTACCTGCCCGGCCAGGCGCTCTACCAGGCTTCCGCCGCGCCCGGGGAACGCGCAGACGTGCTGATCGGCTACGAGCGTCCAGAGGCGCCCCGCGTTCTGCGCTGGCCCGTGTGAGCAGCCGGCCCCGTGCTGGCAGCAGAGGAGCACCGTGAACGAGATACGGACGTTGCTCACCGGGCGTGGCCTGGTCGAATCGCCGCGCTGGCATGGTGAGCGGTTGTACTTCTCGGACTGGTCGGCGGGCGAGATCGTCGCCGTCGATCTCGCCGGCGGTAGCGAGGTGGTCGCGCGGGTGGAGTCGCTGCCGCTGTGCACCGCCTGGCTGCCGGACGGCCGGCTGCTGATCGTCTCGTCCGCGGCCGGGCTGCTGCTGCGGCGGCAGCCTGACGGGGCCCTCGTCACCCACGCCGACCTTGGCGGGGTCGGCTGGAACGACATCGTGGTGGACGGGCGAGGCAACGCCTACGTCGACCGGGTCGGTTTCGACCCGGTGGGCGGGGGGCCGTTCGGGCCCGGCTCCGTCGCGCTCGTCACGGTGGACGGCGCGGTGCGCCAGGTAGCCGAAGACGTCGCCTTCCCCAACGGGATGGCGGTGACCCCCGACAACGCCACCCTGATCGTCGCGGACTCGTACCGCCACTGCCTGCTGGCCTTCGACATCGGCGCAGACGGCGGGCTGTCCAACCGTCGGGTCTGGGCCGACCTCGGCGTAGGCGCCCCGGACGGCATCTGCGTCGACGCGCAGAACGCGGTCTGGTACGCCGACGTGCCCAACCAACGATGCGTGCGGGTCGCCGAGGGCGGCAGGGTGCTGGGAACTGTCAGGCTGGACCGCGGCTGCTTCGCCTGCGCGCTCGGCGGTCCCGACGGGACGGAGCTGTTCATGGTGGCCGCCGAATGGCGGGGCATGACAGAAGCCGAGATGGTCTCCCCGGGCTCCGGGCAGGTGCTCGTCACCCAGGTCGACGTGCCAGGGGCGGGCTGGCCGTGACACAGCCCGCCGTGCGTCCGCGGGCCCTACGGATATGGAGCCCTACTGATCGTGGGGACGGGTCGCCGCCCACTGGGTGACAGGCATCATCGGGCGCCAGCCGGCGAAGCCGCCGACGGGTGACGCACGGCTCACCGCCAGCCGGATGAGATCCCCGCCGTGCCGGGCGTGCCACTTCGCCAGGATGACCTCGGATTCGATGGTGACCGCGTTGGCGACCAGGCGGCCGCCGGGGCGCAGCGCCTCCCAGCTGCGGGTGATCGTGTCCGGCGCGGTCAGCCCGCCGCCGATGAACACCGCGTCGGGGACGCCGGTCTCGTCGGCCAGGTCGTCGAGGGCGGCGGGGGCGGTCGCCGCGACGACCCGCAGTGCCGGCACGCCGAGCGCCTCGGCGTTTCGGCCGATCATGCGGACGCGGTCGGCGTGGGGCTCGACGGCGACGGCCCGGCAGGCAGGGTGGGCCCGCATCCACTCGATGGAGATGCTGCCGCAGCCGGCGCCGACGTCCCACAGCAGCTCGCCGGGGGCCGGCGCCAGCCGGGCGAGGGTGACGGCGCGTATCTCCCGCTTGGTGAGCTGGCCGTCGTGCTCGAAGACGTCGTCGGGCAGCCCGGGGATTCGGGGGAGGTGGCGGGTCTCCGGCCCGGCGGTCAGCTCCAGCGCGACCAGGTTGAGGTCGGCGGTGGAGTCGGGGCCGGCGCCCGAGCTGTCGGCCGAGGTCACGGCGCCCTCGTCGGAGCGGGTCTCGGAGCGGGCGCCGCCGAGGGCGCTTGCCCGGGTGTCCCGGCGGCGTTCCGCCGGGCCGCCCAGGTGCTCGAAGATCGTGACCGTGCTCCTACCGAAGCCGCGGTCGGTGAGCAGTCGGCACAGTTGCGCGGGCGTCCGGCGGTCCGCGCTCAGGACGAGCAGCCGCCGGCCGGGGGTGAGTGCCGGGTGCACCGCGGCCAGGGGACGGGCGACCAGGCTGACGATCTCGGTCGTGTCCAGCGCCCAGCCCAGGCGGGCGCAGGCGAGGGAGACCGATGACGGATGGGGGAGCACCCGGACGCGGGCGGCGCCCAGCTCCCGGACGAGGGTTGTTCCCAGGCCGAAGAACATCGGGTCGCCGCTGGCCAGCGCGCAGACCCGCGCGCCGGCGTGCGCGTCGACCAGCTTCGCCAGCGCGGGCACCAGTGGCGACGGCCAGCGCACCCGGCGGGCGCGGACCGCGGCGGGGAGCAGGCCGAGCTGCCGTTCGGAGCCCATGATGACCTCGGCCCGTGACAGTTCGTCGCGGGCGGCCCGGGTGAGGCCGTCCCAGCCGTCGTCGCCGATGCCGACCACGGTGACCACCGGGCCGCCGGCCTCCTGGTGGGTGACGTCTGTGTTCCCGGGGTCAGCCATGAGATCGACCTGCCACGGACCGCACGGTAGCGGAGCCGGCGGTGACGTGTGCCCTCTGGCGTGGTCTACCCCGGCGGCCACGCGTTCCGGTAGCCAGCAAGCTCACGTTGTGTGAGTGTTCGGGTACCCGTCGGTGTCGGGATGGTCCGCGTGCCGCTCGTCCCAGACGGTGGGCCGGACGCGAGCATGCCCGGGCGGGCCAGCAGGAAGCCCTGGACCTGATGGACCCCGGCCTCGCCGAGGACCTCCAGCTCCCTGGACGTCTCCACGCCCTCGGCGAGCACGGTCGCGCCGATGTCCTCCGCGAAACACACGAGCGCGGTGGCCAGCGCCCGGCAGGCCGGGGCGTCCTCCCCGATCTTCCGGATGATGCTCTGGTCCATCTTGATGATGTCCGGCCTGAGCTGCAGCAGCTGGTGCAGGCCCGCGTAGCCGGCGCCCACGTCGTCGAGCGCGGCGCGTACCCCGCGGCCGCGCAGGGCGTCGAGCGCGAGCATGATCGTCGGGTAGTCGTCGATGCGGCTGTGTTCGGTCACCTCGATGATCACCCGCTCCGGCGGGATGGTGGCGAGCAGGTCGATCAGCGCGCCCGACACGATGGCGGCCGGTGACGCGTTCACGGACAGCGGCAGCCCGGCGGGCAGCCATGGCAGCGCCGCGAGCGCGTTGCGGATCGCCGCGACCTCCAGCTCGACGCCCAGCCCGACGGACGCCGCGTCGGCGAACCACCGCTGCGGGGACGACTCGTCCGAGCCGGCGGTGCCGGTGCCGGGGCAGCGGGAGAGAGCCTCCACACCGGCGATGTCGAGCGTCGCCCGGTCGTAGATCGGCTGGAAGACCATCGCCGGCCCGCCGTCGTCGATCAGCCGGCTGATCCGGCGCCAGACGCGGTCCCGCTCGCGCCAGTCGCCCCGGTGGTCGGAGACGCAGTTCGACAGCGCGCCGGCGATCAGGGCCAGGAACGACGCGTCGCGGTCGCGCAGCGCCGGGTCCGGGTTGTGGCTCATGCACGCCAGCGAGCCGTACACGGAGCCGTCGGGCAGCAGCACCGGGGCCACGACATAGCTGCCGATGCCGACCCGTCGGGCCAGCGCCGGGTCCGCGGTGCGCCCGTCCCGCCCGGCGTAGCGGACGACCTGCGGCAGACGTCCCTCGAGCGCGGCCCGTGTCCGCTCGTAGCTGGCGGTCGTGCCCACGGTGATGCCGAACGACTCGATGTCGCCGTCATAGTGCTCGACGACCAGGACGTCGGCCACCCGGCGGGTGATGACGGCCAGCTCCATCCCGAGCCGGTGCCGGGCGACCGACATCAGCCCGGCCACGACCGCGCCGCACTGCTCGGTGTGGAGCGGGTCGACCGTCGGCGAGCCGGCGGACAGGTCACGCGGATACCGGGCCGTCGCGGGCATCGCTGCCTCCCTGGGCCGCCTTACGGGAGTCCCTGGAGGCGATACCCGCCGGTGGCGGGAAGTAGGCGTCCGCGTTCAGCCGCCGGCCGTCGTGGGGAGACGTCAGCCGGGGGAGACCGTCAGGAGGAGAACAACATCCGGGTGAGACGGCCGTGGCCGTACCCGTGGCCGTGGCCATGGCCATGCGAGCCCCAGGCCGGCGGGGCGTAGTGGCCGCCGGGCGGCGGGGGCGGCGGCGCCGGCTGCGCCCACTGCGACTCCAGGCGGGTGAGCGCCTCGAGCTCGCCGTAGTCGAGGAAGATCCCGCGGCAGTTGTCGCACTGCTCGATCTGGACGCCGTTGCGGTTGTAGGTCCGCATGGCTCCGTGACACTTCGGACACACCATGGTCTGGTAATTCACGGCAGCAGCGTACCGGGCGGGTCGCGTCGGTCCGTACTGTTCGCGGCTGTCAGCGTCCCGACCACATCCGGCGGGCGCAGGCCACGAAAGCGTCGGCGCCCTCGTCGAACGGGGTGCCGTCGGCGGCGAGGTCGGTGACGGCACCGGCCGCGTACTGCACGGCCACCGCCCGCGCCGGGCCGTCCAGGGCCTCCCACGGATCGCCGTCGGGGCCGGCCGCCGGGCCGCCGGCCTCCCGGTAGGCGCCGAGGAAGGTTCCCCAGACCTCGGCGGGCAGGATGCCCGCGGCGAACCAGGCCGCCGGACGGGCCAGATCCCAGGCGGGGTCCCCCCAGCCCAGGTCGTCGACGTCCACGATGCGCCATCCGGCGTCCGCGGCGCTGGCCGGAGCGGAGGCCACCCGGACGACCTGGCCGAGATGCCAGTCGCCGTGGATGAGGGCCGGCGCCGTACCCGGGCGGGCCGGCGTCCGCCCGAGCCAGGACGGCAGCGTCGGGTAGGCCCGCCGGACGTCGTCCGCCAGCCGCTCGATCCCGCGCACCGACGCGGCCCCGGCGGCCTGGGCCCCGGCGGCGCGAGCCTCGGTGGCGCCGGCCACAGCGGCCTCCATGCGGTCGAGCGAGCGCCGCAGCCGGGCGCAGACGCCGGCCGCCGGGACGGGCGCCGGGGCGAGCGAGGCAAGGTCCGTGGTGTGCAGGCGGGCGAGCAGCGCGGCGGCTGCCGTCCACGGCGCGTCCTCGACGTGGGCCTCCACGTCGTCGACGCACAGCGCCGTCCCGGCCGGCCAGGCGCTGACGAGACGGCCGTCGACCGGGGCGAGCAGGCCGCCGTGGCCGCCCCGGATGCGCCGGGGGGACAGCAGCACGTCGCCGAGCCGCGGGTCCGCGGCCAGCCGGAGCCGCGCGAGCAGCGGCTCGAGCTCCTCCTCGGCCATGTGCGTCTTGACGACGAGATCACCGTGCCGGACGACCAGCCGGCCCTTGCGGTCGGTGAGCACCTCGCCTCCGGGACGGGTGAGCTCGTCGAGCGTGACCTGGGCGGGGGACGTCCCCCGTGGAGGCCGGTGCCCGGGGGCGTCATCGCGCTGGGCGGCGCTGCTCGTCATTGGTCCGATTTTGACCGGTGGGGTCCTGAGCGGTGCGGCCCTGGGCCGGTTCCGGGCCGGTTCTGGGCGGGACGGGTGCGGTCGAGGGCCCGCGCGGAACCCGACAGGCGCGGTGGGGCGGGCCGGGCACTACCGTCGGGCAGATGCAACCGCTGAGCCAAGCCGAGGCCGTGGCCCGAGCCGCGCTCGTCCAGGTCCACTCGTACCACGTCGACCTGGACCTGACCGGGACCTCGTCCGGCCCGCGGTTCACCTCGACCACCACGGTCTCGTTCTCGTGCCGGCAACCCGGCGCGGCCACGTTCGCCGAGCTCAAGGCGATCGGGGTCGAGCTTGCCCGGCTCAACGGGCGCGACCTCGGCCCGGGTGCCGTCGCCGGGGGCCGGCTCGCGCTGCCCGACCTGCTCGCCGACAACACCCTCGAGGTGCGGGCGACCATGGAGTGCACGAACACCGGTGAGGGGCTGCACCGGTTCACCGACGCCGAGGACGGCGAGGTCTACCTCTACGCGCAGTCCTTCCTCGACGACGCCGCGCGGATCTTCGCCTGCTTCGACCAGCCCGACCTCAAGGCGCCGCTGAGCCTGACGGTGACCTCCCCGCCGTCCTGGGAGGTGCGGGGGAACGGCGCCGGCACCCGGGTCGGCCCGGGGCGCTGGGAGTTCGCGCCCACCGCCCCGCTCTCCACCTATGTGGTCTCTCTCGTCGCCGGGCCGTACCAGGTGTGGAGCACGACCCACGACGGGGTGGCACTGGGGCTGGTGTGCCGGCGGTCGCTCGCGCCGTACCTGGACGCCCAGGCAGCCGAGATCTTCGAGATCACCACCGGCTGCCTCGACCACTACCACGAGCTTTTCGGCATCCGGTACCCGTTCGGGAAGTACGACCAGGCGTTCGTGCCGGAGTTCAACATGGGCGCGATGGAGAACCCGGGCCTGGTCGTCTTCCGCGACGAGCTGGTGTTCCGCTCCGCGGTCACCGAGGCCGAGCGGGAGCGGCGTGCCGTCGTGATCGCCCACGAGATGGCGCACATGTGGTTCGGCGACCTCGTGACCATGCGCTGGTGGGACGACCTGTGGCTCAACGAGTCGTTCGCCGAGTACATGGGCACCCGGGTGACGGCCGCGGCGACCCGCTTCACCGACGCCTGGACGAGCTTCGCGGTCGGGCGCAAGAGCTGGGGCTACGCGGCGGACCAGCGGCCGTCCACCCACCCGGTGGCCCCCGACGACGTCGCCGACACCGCGCGGGCGCTGCTCAACTTCGACGGGATCTCCTACGCGAAGGGCGCCTCCGCGCTGCGTCAGCTCGTCGAGTGGGTGGGCGACGACGCGTTCCTGGCCGGGCTGCGGGCCTACTTCACCGCGCACGCCTTCGGCAACGCCACCCTGGACGACCTGCTGACGGCGCTGGCGCGGGCCAGCGGGAAGGACCTCACGGCGTGGTCCGCGGCGTGGCTGCGCCGCGCGCAGGTCGACACGCTGCGTCCCGAAGTGATCCTCGACGACAGCGGTGCCTACGTCTCCGTCGAGATCACGCGGACCGCCCCGGCGGACCATCCCGCCGAGCGACCGCACCGTGTCGGCATCGGCGTGTACGACAGTGACCCGGACAACGCCCCGGACGGCGCTCCCGGCCCGGTGACGCTCGTGCGACGTGTCCTCGTCGATCTTCCGTCGTCGCCGGCCGGCGGGCGCACGCCGGTGCCCGAGCTCGCCGGCACCCGTCCCGGCCGGCTGCTGCTGCTCAACGACGGGGACCTCACGTACGCCAAGATCAGATTCGTCGCGGGGGAGCTGCCCGGCCTCGGCGCCGTCCTGGCGGAGCTGGGCGACCCGCTCGCCCGCGCTGTCGTGTGGGCGGCCGTCGCGGACGCCACCCGGGACGCCGAATGGCCCGCGGCAGACTACCTGGCGCTTGCCGCGCGGGCGCTGCCCGCCGAACGCTCGGTCGCCGTCTTCGAGGACGCGCTGCGCTTCGCCGCCGCGACCGTCGTCGACGTCTTCCTGCCCGAACGGGACCAACCCGCCGCCCGCGCCGCGCTCGCCGGCGCCTGCCGCCGCGTCATCGCGGGTGCCGCCGGGACGTCCGGCCTGCTGCTGGCGGCGGCCCGTGGCCTGGTGTGGTGCGCGGGGACGTCCGAGGTGGACGAGCTGCGCGGCTGGCTCACCGGCCGTGGCGTCCCCGACGGCCTCGTCGTCGACCCGGACCTGCGCTGGCTGGTGCTCGACCGGCTGGTCGTCCTGGACGCCGCCGGGGAGGCCGAGATCGCCGCCGAGCTGGACCGCGACCGCAGCACCCGGGCCGCCGAGCATGCCGCGCGGAGCAGGGCGGCGATCGGCGAGCCGGCGGCCAAGGCCCGGGCGTGGCAGGCCGTCACCGAGGACCGCGCCACCTCGGTACGGCTGGTGGCGGCCACGGCCCAGGGCTTCTGGCGACCGGAGCAGGCCGGGCTCACCGCCGGCTACGTCGACCGGTACTTCGCCGACATGCCCCCGCTGGCGTCGGCCCGCTCCCCGCATGCCGTCCGGCAGGTGGCCGCCGCCGCCTTCCCCCGTTACGCGGTCGAGGCCTGGACGCTTGCCGCGGCTCAGGAGATGTTGAGCCGCGGCGACGTCGGCCAGGTGCTCTCCCGCGTGGTCGTCGACGCCGCCGACGACCTGCGCCGGGCCCTCACCGCCCGCGAGCTGCACCTGCGGGTGATCAGCGCCCCGTGAAGTCGGGGGTCCGCCGCTCGGCGAACGCTGCCCGTGCCTCGGCGTAATCCTCGGTGGACTGCACGATCGCCATGTGCGAGGCGATCATGTCGAGGCTGGCGCGCAGGTCCATGGTCTGCGACTGGTAGACGGTCTTCTTGATCATGGCGGCGGAGACGGGGGACATGCCCGCGAGCCGCCCGGCGAACGCGTAGGTCGCGTCGAGGAGCTCGTCGTCCTCGTAGACCCGGTTCACCATGCCGATCCGCTCGGCCTCGACGCCGTCCACCGTGTCGCCGGTCAGCAGCAGTTCCAGCGCCTTGGCCGGCCCGACCAGGCGGGGAAGCAGGTAGCACCCGCCATCGCCGGGAACCAGGCCGATCTTGATGTAGCCCTCGGCCAGCCGCGCCGAGCGCCCCGCGAACCGCAGGTCGCACATCAGCGCCATGTCGAGCCCGGCGCCGACGGCCACCCCGCTGATCGCCGCGATGAGCGGCTTCTCCAGGTCGAGGACGGCGCGGGCCACCTTGTGGACGCCCTCGGTGAGCATCCGCCGGCGCGCGATCGGTGTGGGCTCGATGCCGCCCAGCACCGCCAGGTCGATCCCCGAGCAGAAGGCGCCGCCGGCGCCGGTCACGACGACGACCCGCACCCGGGGGTCGGCGGCCGCGGACCGCAGCGCCTCCGCCCAACGGTCGATCATGGTCAGGGTGAACGCGTTCTTCACCTGCGGCCGGTTGAGGGTGATCGTCGCGATGGCGCCGTCCACCGTGTAGATCAGCTCGTCGGCGTCAGGGTGGGCCGGGCGGGCCGTGTTCTCGTCGCTCATCTGGCCGTCCTACCAGTCCGGCCCCGCCGGAGGCGCTGGTGTGTGCGCGAGGCCCTCTGCAGGCGTCAGTGCGAACGTTCCCACCAGTGGTGGCGGCTGTGCCGGCCGCCACCGGCGCTCGCGGGCTCATGGGTTCCGGCGGGCTCATGGGTTCCGGCGGGCGGGGTGTCCGCGCGGCGGGGCTCGTCCGGGTAGACCGACGCCTCGTCGAGGCCCGGCCCGGCGGCAGCCCGGCCGGCGGCCGCCAGGTCCGCGGCGGCCGGATACCAGACGGCCGGGTCCGCCGCGGGCGCGGCCGGTTGGAGCTGGCGGCGGTGGCCGCGGGCGTGCCGGCTCGGTTCGGGATGCCCGAGGCGCCGCCGCCGCGCCGTGGCGACGTCATGGACGCCGACCACACTGAGCCGGCCGAGCGCGCTCGCGCCGAGGAAGATCATCGCCGCGCCCAGCCCGTAGAAGAAACTGATCATGGTGAGCGCCTGGCGCCCCTGGCCCCCGAGCGGGACGCCCATCGCCGCCGGGTTCCAGATCTGTGACAGCGGTGGCCCGACGACGAACCACACCCCGGCGACCGTCGCCAGCGTGGCACCGAGCGCGGCCATCGCCCGGTTCTGGCTGAATATCAGGATCAGCCCGCCCACGATCGCGACGATGCCGGGCAGGACGGACAGCCAGAAGCGGTTGGCCGTCCACTCCCACGTCTGCGTCGTGAAGCCGAAGTCGAAATAGGGCCCGACGAACGGGATGAAGGCCCCCCAGATGCCGAGCGCCACGAGCAGGAGCCCGCTGAGGGCACCCTTCGTCCGCGGGACGTGCCACATGTCGCGACCACGTGGCCGATCGATCACTGCCGTGTCCATGCCTTCTCCCTCCCCGTCCGTTACCGCGGTCCGCGGGTGGTCGCCGAGCGAGTCGTGCTGACGTGCGACATCACGCCCGCGGGCCACAGGGCCAGGGTCGCGAGCACGGCCACGGTCGCGGCCACGACGAGCAGCACCCAGGCGTTGAGGATCATCCCGACCAGCGCGAGCACCAGTCCGACGACGACGACCCCCGTCAGCGCCCACACAAGGAGCGGACGTTCACGGGGCGGGCTCGAGTGCATGGTCATCGGACACCTCGGTTCCTCGGCCGGCCGTGGGCCTCCCCCATGGGCCGTCGGTGCCGAGATACCCCGTCTCCACGCATTCCAGCGGCCCGGACGTGGGATGACCTCGATTTCGTCAACTGTTCGACTACTGCCGTCGGTAATCTGGCGTCCCATGGGTTGGCTGTGGGGAGCCTCGCCGGCCCGGTTCGGGGCGGCCCGGTTCCGGCCTGCCCGGCTCTGGGTGGTTCGGGTCCGGCCCGGCTGGTCCCGGCTCGCCCGTTTTGTTGGGATCCGGTGGCATGGTGTCGGGGGTGTGGTCTGCCTGGTCGCGGTGGTGTCGGCGGTTTTCGTCCCGGCGGGCGTCGCGCTGCTGACCGTGCACGAGACAGCCCAGCAGGCCCGTTTCTACCGCGGTGCGCTGGACGAGACGCGGGTGCACGAGCGGATCAGCGACGAGGTCCTGACCGACCCGGTGCTCACGGACGTGACCGGTGACCTGCTCGCCGACCTGCCCGTCGACCCGGACCTGATGGTCGACAACCTGCAGCTCGTCGTCCCGCCGTCGGCGCTGCGCGGGATGACCGACGGCGTCGCCGACAACGTCGCCGCCTACCTCGACGGCAGCCGCGCCGAGTTCGTCCTCGCCGTCGACCTGCGGCCGATCCTCGACAACATCGGGCGGCTCGCGTCCGTCTACCTCGCCGGGCAGGTGTCGGGCGCGCCGCGGTACCGCACCGAGGACGTCGCCGCCGCCCTGCGCGACGTCCTCGACGGTGTGGACCGGGTCAGCCAGGGCCGCCCGCCCGCCTCCGTGCCCGAGATCGATCTCACCGACGATCAGGTCGCCTGGGCGACCGACCTGCTGGTGAGCCGGGTGGACGGGGCCGACCGGCCGCTCGCGCGGGAACAGGTGCTGGTCGCGCTGCGCTCCGGTGATCTCGGCGCCGCGCTGGCGGTCGTCGGCCCGCTGATCTTCGCGGGGGACGTGTCCGCCGTCGCCGACCTGCGGTCGCGCCTGGCCGGTGGCACCGTCCTCGACCTCGGCCGCCCGCTCGCGGACGCGCCCGGCGGCCCGGCCGGCTTCGTGCTCCGCACGATCCACACGATCGGCGGCACGGGCATGCTCGCCCTCGCCGCGCTCTGCTTCGCCCTGCCCGCCGGCGCGCTCGGTCTCGCCGTCCGGCAGCGCGGACCGTCGGTGCGGCTGGTGGGCGCCGCGCTCGTCGCGGGCGGGCTGGCCGCGCTGGCCGCGGGGGTCCTCGTGACCGGGCTGGTCGGCGACCCGCTCGCGCCGCTGCGCGGGCCGGACTCGCCGCTTCCCCCGGCGGGGCGGGTCCTCGCCGGGGACGTCGGCCGCGTGCTGGTCGCCAACGTGCGCGCGACCTGGAGCGAGATCGCGGCGATACCGCTCCTGGCCGGGCTTCTCCTCGGCACCGTGACGGTTGTGGTGCGCCGGCTGTCGCGCGCCGAGTGGCGCGTGCGGCGCCTGGTGGCGGTGGGCACGACCTGCTCGGTGTTCGTCGCCGTGTCCTGGGTGCTGATCCCCGGCGAGGCGGGCACCGGCACCGCGTTCTGCAACGGCGGGGCGGACCTGTGCAACCGGCGCTACTCCGACGTGGTCTACCCGACGACCCACAACGGGATGGCGTCCGTGCAGGCCGGGTTCCTCGGCGCGGTGCAGGACCCCGACCTGGTGGGCCAACTCGACAGCGGCATCCGCGCCCTGATGCTCGACGTCCACCACTGGACGACACCCGCGGAGGTCGAGTCGTTCCTGGCCGAGCTGCGCCCGCGGGCCCGTGAGGCGCTCGCCCCGTTCGCCACCGGTGCCCGTTCGAGCCGCCCCGGGCTCTGGCTCTGCCACGGCATCTGCCAGCTCGGCGCGACCCGCCTGGACGACGCGCTGGCCGGCGTCGCGGGCTGGCTGGCGCGCAACCCGGCCGAGGTCATCACCATCATCGTCCAGGACGGCGTCGCGCCCGAACCGATCATGGCCGCGTTCCGGGTGGCGGGCCTCGGTCAGTACCTGGTCCGCCCGCCCGCGCCGGGCCGGCCGTGGCCGACCCTCGGCCAGCTGATCGACCGCGGCCGGCGCCTGGTCGTCTTCGCCGAGAACGGGGACGTGCCCGGCACCTGGTACCGCAACTTCTACCGCTCCAACGCGGACACCCCGTTCGACGTCCGGATCCCCGGGGGCTTCAGCTGCCGGATCGGCCGCGGGGCCAGCCGGCCCACCATGCTCCTCATCAACCACTGGCTCACCGACCACGCCGCCACCCGTGCCGACGCGGCGCTGGTGAACACCAGCTCGTCGCTGACGGCGCACGCCGAGCAGTGCGCCGCCCGCGGGCTGCGCCCGACCTTCCTCGCGGTCAACTTCGCGACGGTCGGTGATCTTGTCGCCACCGTCGCCGCCTACAACCGGCATTCGCCTGACTGATCGCTCAGGTGCTCCCGGTCATCGGAATGTCGCTTTATGTGATGGGAAGATTCCCTACCGGGTCGGGACGGAGGTGACATCGACCCCCCGCCGCCCCGGCCGGACCGTCTAAGCCCGCCGCCCGCTGGGGAGGAACGCCTCATGGAACCGCGGCGTCACCTGCCCTTCCGGGTCCTCGGCCCGCTGGAGGTGAACGCGTCCGACGGCCACACCGTGCCGATCGGGCAACCGAAGAAGCGGCGCCTGCTCTCGCTGCTGCTGTTCAGCCGCGGCCGCTGGATGAGCACCGAACGGATCCGCTCGGTGCTGTGGGACGCCGACCCGCCGCCCTCGGCCCTCGGCAACATCAAGACCTACGTCTCCGACCTGCGTCAGATGCTCCCGCCGGGGGAGACGGCCGGACTCGGCCGCATCCAGAGCCGGCCGGGCGGCTACCGGCTCAACGCCGCCGCCACCGAGATCGACGTCTGGATCTTCGAGGACGCGGCGCGCCGCGGCCAGGACGCCCGGTGGGCCGGCGACCGCGACCGGTCCGTCGAGCTGTTCGGCGACGCGCTGGCCGTGTGGCGCGGCGAGCCGTACGACGAGCTTCCCGAGGAGGTCACCCGCGCCGAGTCGGCCCGCCTGCACGAACTGCGCGCGGTGGTGCACGAGGACCTCATCGACGCGCTGCTCGACCGCGGCCAGTACGACCGGGTCCTGCCGATGCTGCGGGCGCTGACCGTCCAGCACCCGTTGCGGGAGCGGCTGTGGGGCCAGTTCCTGGTGGCGGCATGCCGCTCCGGGCACCGCGCCGAGGCGCTCGCCGCCTACCGCACCGCCTACCACCTGCTGTCCCGGGAGCTGGGCGTGGAACCCAGCGGTGAGCTGCGCCGGATCCACGCCCAGGTGCTCGCCGGCGAGCTCGACGCGACCACAGCACCGACCACAGCGCCGGCCGGGGCGAACGGATGGGGCGGCGGCCGCGCGCGCCCGCGCGCCGCCGGCGGACGAGAGGAACGGGTCTGACCGTGTCGACGCAGCTGCGCAAGCACGTGATCCGCACCGAGACCGAGTACGGCGCCGTCCTGCTCGACGAGCGGACCGGCCGTTACTGGACCCTGAACCCCACCGCCGACCTCGCCGTCGGCGTGCTGGCCGGCGGCGGGACGCTCGCGCAGGCCGCGAGCGCGGTGACCGCCGCCTTCGACGTCGACGCCGCGACCGCGCGGTCCGACGTCGAACGGCTGGTCGCGACGCTGCGCTCGGCCGGGCTGGCCCGGTGACCCGCCGGCCCCGGCGTGGCGGGGCCCAGCGAGGCGGGGCCTGGTGGCGGTGGCTGCGCCGGGACGCGCTCGCCCTGCTGGCCGTCACGCTCGCCCGCGTGCTGATCAGGCTGCCGCCGGGACGGCTGCGTCGGGTGATGGAGCTGCTGGCCGCCGGGACGCGGCCGGCCGGGTACCGGCAGACCCTGGCGGCGATGGAGGCGGTCACGGCGGTCAGCCGGACCTGCCGCGGCCAGTCCGGGTGCCTGCCGCGCGCGGTCGCCACCGCGCTGGTCTGCCGCGTCTCGGGGAGGTGGCCAACATGGCGGACAGGAGTACGGGCCATGGGCTCGTTCGCGGCGCACGCCTGGGTGGAGGCCGACGGCCTGATGGTCGGCGAGTCCGTCCCGCCGGACACCTACCGGCCGATGATCACGGTCCGGTCGCGGCCGCGACCGGCCGCCCGGGCGAGGTGACCACGCCCCCGCGGCCGTGGCCGCCGACCGGCGGTCCGCCGCCCGGGCCATCGGGGCCGTCGGGTGGCCCGCCGCCCGGGTTGTCCGGGCCGCCGGGCCTGACGCCGCCCGGTGCCGGGCCGCCGGGGCCCCGCCCGGGTTTCGCTGACCTGTGGCGGCTGCTGCGCGGGCACGGCCGGCTGATCACGTTCGCGACCACCCTCACCGCGTTCGGCACGGTGATCGGCCTGGCGCAGCCCCTGCTGGTGCGCGCGGTCATCGACGCGGCGCGGGCCGGCGGGGTGCCGGTCCTGCTGATCGTCGTGCTCGTCGCGGTCTTCCTCGTCGAGGCGGCCGTCGACACCTGGGGGCACTACCTGCTGGAGTGCACCGGGCAGCGGGTGCTGCTGGGTCTGCGGCGCAGGCTGATCGGTCACCTGCTGCGGCTCCGTATCCGCGTGTTCGACGCCGAGCGCATCGGTGACCTCCTCTCCCGCTCGAACGCGGACACCACGGTGGTCCGG
This sequence comes from Frankia sp. Mgl5, assembly GCF_023242985.1. Lineage (NCBI taxonomy): Bacteria > Bacillati > Actinomycetota > Actinomycetes > Frankiales > Frankiaceae > Frankia > Frankia sp. Mgl5. The sequence continues at coordinate 19,007 of NZ_JALKFY010000613.1, forward strand.
GACGCCGTGGCCTACAGCCTGACCACGTTCGTCACCAGCGTGATCGGGGTGCTCGCCGCGATCGGTCTGATGATCTGGCTCAGCCCGGTGCTGTTCGGGCTGGTGCTGATCGCGGTGGTCGCGGCCGGCGCGATCGTGCTGACGGCACTGGCCCGGGTGCGGGCCGTCTCGGAGCAGGGGCAGGCGAGCATCGGGCGGATGACCGCCGACCTGGAACGGGCGCTGACCGCGATCCGCACCGTGCGCGCCAGCAACGCCGAGGAGCGGGAGACCGAGCGCATCGGCGGGCACGCCGACGACGCCTACCGCGCCGGGCTGCGCATGGCCCGGCTCAGCGCGGTGATCGCCCCTGCCACCCAGCTCGCGGTGCAGGGCTCCGTCCTGGTGGTCCTGCTCGCCGGCGGTGTCCTGGTCGCCCGCGGCACGACGTCCCTGGGTGACCTGGTCGCCTTCCTGCTGTACGCGACCTACCTGGTGATGCCGCTGTCGCAGCTCATCGAGTCCGCGCAGACCATCCAGCGCGGCCTGGGCGCGCTGACACGCGTGAACGTCGTGTTCACGATGCCGCCGGAGGAGGAACCGGCACCGGCCGGGCCCGTGACGCGGGTGAGGACCCTGGCGTCGGTGGAGGACGGGGCGTCGGTGGGGGACGGGGCGGCCGCGACGCCGGCGCTGGAGTTCCGCGGCGTCTGGTTCTCCTACGTTGAGCGGCCCGTCCTGCGGGGACTGTCGTTCACCGTGCCGGCGCGGGGCCAGGTCGCGCTGGTCGGGCCGTCCGGGGCCGGCAAGTCGACGGTGCTGGGCCTGATCGAGCGGTTCTACGAGCCGGACGCGGGGGAGATCCTCGTCCACGGCGTGCCGCTGGGCTGCTCCGAACGGGCCCAGACCCGGCGGCAGGTCAACCTCGTGGAGCAGGACGCCCCGGTGCTCAGCGGCTCGCTGCGCGACAACCTCGCCTACGCCTGCCCGGACGCCACCGATGCCGAGATCGCCGAGGTTGTCGACATCGCCCGGCTCACCACGGTCGTCCGCCGCCTGCCCGCCGGCCTCGACACCGACGTCGGGGACCACGGGGTGCTGCTCTCCGGCGGGGAGCGCCAGCGCGTCGCCGTGGCCCGCGCGCTGCTGGCCCGGCCCACCCTGCTGCTGCTCGACGAGCCGACGTCCCAGATGGACGCGGTCAACGAGCACGCGCTGACCCGGGTGATGGCGGACATCGCCGCCCGCCGGGCGCTGCTGGTCATCGCGCACCGCATCTCGACGGTCCGGGCGTCGGATCTGATCGTCGTGCTCGACGAGGGCAGCGTGGTCGCCACCGGCCGGCACGAGGAGCTGCTGCGCACCTCACCGGACTACGCCCGCCTCGCCGCCGTCGGCCTGGACCGCACGGCCTGACGGGCGGGTCACGGGCCCTGCCGGCGCAGCGTCGCCGCGGCCAGGGCCAGGGCGACCAGCGTGCACGCGGCGATGACGAGGGCATCCCGGACGACCAGCGCCGGCACCCCGGGGGAGGCGCCGATCCGGGTCAGCGCGTCCACGACGTAGGTCATCGGGAGCAGGAAGCTCACCGTGGCGAGGACGGGATGCAGCTGGCTTTGCGCCACGAGGATGCCGCACAGCAGGAACTGGGGGAGCAGGACCGGCGGCAGGAACTGCACCGCCTGGAACTCGGAGTTCGCGAAGGCACTGGTGAGCAGGCCGAGCGCGGTGCCGAACAGGGCGGCGAGCACGGCGAGCAGGCCGAGCACCGGCAGCGGCCCGGCGACGTGCAGGTCCAGCAGGACGACGGCCGTCGTGGTCGTGACGACGGCCTGCGCGACGGCGAGCAGCCCGAACGCGATGCCGTACCCGGCGAGCAGGTCGCCGCGGCCGATCGGCGTGGTCATCAGGCGCTCCAGCGTCCCGGACCGCCGTTCCCGCAGCATGGCGACCGAGGTTAGAAAAAACATCGTCATCAGCGGAAAGACGCCGAGCAGGCCCGTCCCGGCCCGGTCGAAGGCGGTCGGGCTGCTCGCGAAGATGGCCTGCAGCAGCACCAGCAGCGCGGGTGGGAGGACGAGGACGAGGACGACGGTGCGCCGGTCGCGGCGCATCTGGCGGATCACCCGCAGCGCGGTACTGCTGGTGCGCGCGAGGTTCAGCGGCTGGCGCGTGTTCCCGTCACAGGCCTCCGGCGTGCCGCGGGTTCGGGGCACCTCGAGGGCCGAGGGCGCGTCGCTCGCCCGGGAAGCGCCGACGAGCCGGGGGCTGTCCCGCGGGGGAGGCGCGTCGCCGCGTACCGGGGAGTCGGCGCAGGCCGGCGCGGACGACTCCACCAGGCACAGGAACGCGTGGTCGAGGTCGCCGGCCCCGGTCAGGGCGAGCAGGTCGGCGGGCTTCTCGTCCGCGATCAGCCGGCCCTCGCGCAGCAGCAGGAGGCGGTCGCAGCGGGCCGCCTCGTCCATCACGTGTGAGCTGACGAGCAGGGTCAGGCCACGGTCGGCCATCCGGTGGAACTCGTCCCACAGCTCGCGGCGCAGCACCGGGTCGAGGCCGACGGTCGGCTCGTCCAGGACGAGCAGCTCGTGCCCGCCGATGATCGCGGCGGCCAGCGACACCCGGGAGCGCTGGCCGCCGGAGAGCTGGCCGACCGGGATGCGGCCCTCGGTCGCCAGGCCGACCCCGACGGCGGCGCGCTCGGCCCGGCGGATGATCTCGGCTGGGCCGGGGACCCGGTCCGCGGAGAGCGCCGCGAAATAACGCAGGTTCTCGTCGACGGTGAGATCGTCGTAGACGGAGGCGGTCTGGGTGGCGTAGCCAACCCGCCGCCGGAGCTCGATCTCGCACGCGTCGAGGCCGAGTACCCGCAGCTCTCCGCTCACTCCGCGCTGGATGCCGACGACCGCCCGCAGCAGCGTGGTTTTTCCGCATCCGCTCGGGCCGATGACTCCGGTGACCGATCCGCGGGGGACCTCGAACGACAGGCCGTGCACGATTTCCTGCCCGCCGTGGCCAGCATGGCCGCCCCAGCTCGTCCCACGTCGTATGTGGAGGTCCACCGCCCGGACCGCCAGATCGTCGTCGGCCTTTGGAACACGTCGTTCCGACGTTCTCGGCTCGGCCACGGGCGTCAGCCTAACGGCATCGCGAGGCCGCCGTCGCTCGCTACAATGACCGTATGGGTGAGGTTGGCAAGAATGCTGTGATTGGCAGGAATGCCGTGGTTGGCGGGAATGCTGTGATTCGCGAAGGAGTGCCGGATTCATGAAGGGTTGCCAACTGAAGAAGGCGTGGAAGTTCCTGAGTTAATGGTAGCCGAAGAAGATACGGGAGTTCGCGTGGATGTGTCCGCTCGGGCGGGTGGTGCGTTTCGCGAGAATTCGGTGAATGGCACGGGGTCCGATGGGGATCCGGGTGCGACCGGTGTCTGCGACGTGCCGTCGGGGCCGGGTGTCGGCCCACGGGCCGACGCCCGCAAGGCGCACGGGCGAGCTGGGAAGCAGAGCCGGTGCGTCTCGACCGATCCCGGGCGCCACTCCCGGGGCGAGCCGGGCGCGCCGGTGGTGATCGTCGAGTACGGCGACTTCGAGTGCCCCTACTGCGCCCGCGCGGCCGCCATCCTGCACGAGCTGGTCGACTCCTCTGACGGCCAGGTCCGGCAGGTGTTCCGGCACTTCCCGGTCTTCGACATCCATCCCTACGCACTCACCGCCGCGCTGGCGGCCGAGGTCGCCGGGGCGCACGGCCGGTTCTGGGAGATGCACGACCTGCTGTTCACGAACCAGGACAAGCTGGCCGACAAGTACCTCATGGCCTTCGCCCGGTCCCTGGGGATCGAGACCGACCTCGTCGTCGGCGACCCGGCCCAGCCCTACGGCGACGCCGTCGAGGCCGACTACGCCGGCGGCGCCGAGCTGCGGGTGCAGGGCACCCCGACGATCTTCATCGACGGGGTGCGGTACCGCGGCCGGCTCGAGCTCGGGCCGCTGCGGACGGCCGTCGCCCGCACGGGTTCCGGCCGGTCAGCGGATGACCGGGATGACGGCCGGCGTCGGCGAGTGCCATGGGCGCGGCGGTAGTGCCGGGATCGCCTCGTCGGAGCCCGGCGAGCACAACGACCAGCGTTCCCCGACATAGCGCAGCACGAGCGTGCCCAGTACCGCGGCGGCGAAGGAGCCGACCAGAATCCCGATCTTGGCCTGCTCGGCGAGGGCCTCGTCGGTGAACGCCAGCTCGGTGACGAACAGCGAGATGGTGAACCCGATTCCGGCGAGGACGGCCGCGCCCACCAGGTGGCCGTAGCGGACACCGCCGGGCAGCGCGCCGAGCCCGGTGCGCATGGCGACCAGCGAGGTCGCCGTGATCCCGATCCCGTTGCCGACCAGGAGCGCGACCGCGACCCCGATCGTGACCGGGGAGGTGGACGCGTCCGCGAGGGTGTGGCTGTCGAGGTGCACGCCCGCGTTGGCCAGGCCGAAGATCGGCACGATCAGGTACGCGCTGAGCGGGTGCAGGGTGTACTGCAGCCGTTCGCTGGTGGAGACGGTGGACTTGGCCGCGGAGACGGCCAGTGCGGCCCGAGAGGCCGTGGAGTCCTCCCGTAGCGCCCGGACGTAGATCGGCACCTCGTCGATCTGCTCGCGGCGCGGCGGCGCGGATGGCAGGACCAGCCCGATGATCACACCGGCGAGCGTCCCGTGCACCCCCGACGAGTAGATCGCCACCCAGAGAACGAGCGCGGCCACCACGTACGGCGGCAGCCGCCAGACACCCATCCAGCGCATGACCCCGATCACGACCAGGACGGCGGCCGCGGCGCCGAGCCAGACCGCGTCCACCTGGTCGGTGTAGAAGATCGCCACGACGGAGATCGCGCCGATGTCGTCGACGATGGCGAGCGTCAGCAGGAACAGCCGCAACCGGTCGGGGCAGCGCGGCCCGAACAGGGCGAGAATGCCGACGACGAAGGCGGTGTCGGTCGACATCGGGATGCCCCAGCCGTCTGCGGCGGGCCCGGAGGAGTTGAACAGGAAGTAGATCAGCGCCGGCAGTGTGAGACCGCCGACCGCGGCGAGCGCGGGCACGGCGACCGTCCGGCGGTCACGCAGCTCCCCGGTGGTGAACTCGCGGTTGATCTCCAGCCCGACGACCGCGAAGAAGATCGCCATCGCGCCGTCGTTGACCCAGTGGTGCAGGGTCATCGACAGCGCCGCGTCCCCCACCCCGAGGGTGGCGGTGGTCTCCCAGAGGTCGTGGTAACTGTCCGCGACAGGGCTGTTCGCCCAGATCAGCGCCGCCGCCGCGGCGATGACGAGCAGGACGGCGCCACCCGCCTCCGTCGCGAGGAACTCGCGGACGGACGGCGCGACCTGGGGCAGCCGGACCCGTAGCTCTGGTCCCGGCCTGGTCGGAACGGTCATGCGGTCGGGATTTCCGGGCTCGGCATCTCAGCGCTCGGGATCTCTGGGCTCGGGCTCATCGTGTGCGTAGATCCTCCTCGAGAGGACATCGTGCGTGCCCCCGCACGTCATCCTCGGGCCTGGCGCCGGCCGCGGCCGGGGCGTCCGGACCGGGTGACCTGTTCGTGGGCCGCCCCGGGACCCGGAGGTCAGACCCGGCGGACCTTCCAGATGCACTCCGAGGGCCACCGGCGCGCCCACGCCTCCTCGGCGCTGTCGCGGTGGGTGGCGTCCGTGCCGGTCTCGGGCCTCGGCTCGACGAGGTCCTCGACGACGAACCCGCTCTCGCGGAACAGCCTGATCCAGGCCCCGTACGGCAGGTTCGCGCTGACCAGGCCGTCGGTGTCGGAGATGAGGCGCAGGCCGAAGTAGTCACCGACGAGCCGGTCGCCGGCCGCCTCGGCGCCGTCCGGGATGCTGATCTCGTAGATCGGGCTCACATGACCGAAGGCGAGCAGGCCGCCGGGGCGCAGGATCCGGGCCGCCTCGGGGATCGCCCGGTAGGGATCGGCGAACGAGAAGGCGCCGTGATCGGCGAAGACGATGTCGAACGACCCGGCCGCGAACGGCACCTCCTCCGCGCTGGCCTGCACGAGCGGGAATTCGAGCCCGGTCTCGCGCTGGAGCCGGCGGCTGTGGTGCAGCTGGCGCTCGGAGAGGTCGAGCCCCACCGGATGCGCGCCGCGGCGGGCGAGCGCGGTCGACCACTGGCTCCCGCCGCAGCCCATCTCCAGCACGTCGAGTCCGACGACGTGGCCGAGGACATTCAGCCGCGACTCGGGGATGCCCCACACCCCCCAGGTGATGTCGCCGGTGAACGCCTGCCCGCGAATCTGGGGGGCGTTGAACCGCTGGTAGTCGTCGGAGATCTCGTTCCACCGGGTGCGATTGTTCCGCACGTGGGTGTCGTCGCCGATCATCCGTTCGTCCGCTCCTCGTTGAACGTCGCCGCCATTGCACGTCGTGGCCACCACGCGCCGTGGCGCGATGGTGGTCGGGCGCGGGGATGCCGTGGTGGGCGCCGGTGCCGGGTTCCCGCGTCATAGCCCTGACGTGGGCGTCTGCCGCGCACGCGGCAGACGCGGCATCCGCCGGGCCCCGTGACTGTACGAGACGCGACAGAAGGGGTACGCGGGGGGTGCGGCGGGCGAACCGCGCAGATCGGCTCCCGGGGCCGGGCCGTGGGAGGGCGACCCCGTCCGGCGGACGCGGTCACCGGATCCCGGGGGCCCGGTAACCCAGTCGGCCCGGTCGTCGGGTAACCCGGTAACCCGGTCAGCGCTGGTACGGGTGGGTGCGCCGCTTGTCGCGCAGGGCGGACCCCCACCAGCAGAGCTGGTCCAGCAGCGCTGTCGCCGCGCCGTTCACCGGGCCGGGGTCGAGCGGCTCGCCGTCGGCACCGAACCGGCTCCAGGCGTTGTGGAAGCTGACCGTGTCGCGGATCGTGACCGCGTGCAGCTCGGCGAAGACGACCCGCAACGCCTCGACGGCGCGTAGCCCGCCGGACATCCCGCCGTAGGAGACGAACGCGACGGGCTTGGCGTGCCACTGCCGGCCGAGTGCGTCGACGGCGGTCTTGAGCGGTCCGGGGAAGCTGTGGTTGTACTCCGGGGTGACGATCACGACCGCGTCGGCGGCGGCGATGCGGTCCGCGAAGGACTCCCAGGTCATCGGGTCGACCTCGGCGGTGTCGACAACGGCGGTGTCCACGCCGCCGATCCCGCCGATCCCGGCGAGGTCGACGACGTCCACGGTGACGTCGGGGCGCTGCCCGGCCCGGCGGGCGAACCACCCGGCCACGACCGGGCCGAACCGGGCGGCGCGGACGCTCGCGAGCACGACCGCGACCCGCAGCGGTGTGATGTCCGGCGTGTGCTCGGCGGCACCCGGTGGTGTGTCCGCGGGCCCGGCTTCAGTCGCCGCGCGCTGGTTGGAGATCGTCAGATCGCTCATGACGGCCAGACTAAAAGTTAAACCTGACTTTAGGCCAAGGTATGGGTACGGGACGTGGCAGGGCCTGGACGGTCGGTGGAGTCCGGGGATGGACGGGCGTTCAGCGTGGTCTGACGGTCACCCGGGTCCAGGCACCGACGAAGACGTGGTCGCCCTCGCGCACGAGCGCCGAGTCGCCCACACCCACCCTGGCCAGGTGGGCCGCGTCCGGGCCGAGCCAGGTCCCGTTCGCCGAGCGGAGGTCGGTCACCGTGACCGTCCCGTCGGCGTGCCGTTCGAGCAGTGCGTGTGAGCGGGACACACCGGGATCCCTGGGAGGCAGCGAGAGATCGAGTTCTGGTGCCTGGCCGCGGGAGCGGCTGCGCCGTCCGATGACTGCCCGTGGAGTCGCCATCCGGATGATCCGGCCGGCCCGGTCGGTGGGGAAGACCGCGCCGTCGTTCTCCCCGCGGTCGAAGTAGGCGCGGTCGGGAGCGATCTCGACCGCCCATGCGGCGCCTGCCGATCCGGTGCCCGCCGAACCGTTGGACGTCCACCCGTCGGTCGCCTCCGGAGCGGCGCGCGTCGCCGCGCGGCCCAGCGGGACCACGCCGACCGCCCGGGGTCCCGCCCCGGTGACGGCGTTGTGACCGCACGCGCGGCAGACGGGCTCGGTCACCGGCACGGGGAACCCGCACCCGGCGCACGCGGCGTCCGCGCTGACCTGGCCCGGGGGGTGCGGCGAGCTCACCGCCGGGCGGGCACGGTGACGGTCGAGCCCGCGTCCAGGTCCATCTCGTCGAGGGTGTCGACCTGGGGACGCAGCCGTACCGCTCCGGTGGCCGCGTCGTCGATGTCGACGACCTTCGCCAGCCGTCCGAGGGTGGCGCCGTCGTCGGCGGCGGCCGCGATCCGCGCGGCCCGCCCGAGCAGGGTGACCGCGCTGACCTCGTCCCCGTCGCGGCGTGCCGCGAGCCCGTCCTGCACGGCGCGCGCCAGCTCCGTCTGGCCGGTGTAGTGCGCGACGACCTCGTCGATGCGGGTCGACAGCTCGTCATCCTCGGACCACGCGGCGAGCACCGCAGTCCGGGAGAGCTCGTCCTCGCCGGCGATCACGCTGACGCGGGCGGCGAGCCGTTCGTTCCCCACCGGCGCCGGCGGGACGTCGACGCACAGGTGGTACTCCCGTGTCCCGGTGGCCCAGGCGCCCGTCGGATGGTCGCGGGTGAGCGGATTGACCTCGACGGCCCGCGCGGTGAGGTCCTCGAGCTCGGGCGACACCTGGCGCAGGAACCGGATCGTCGCCCCCTTGGGCGTCCACACCCGCAGGCCGACCCGGTCGATCCCGCGGGCCTGCGCCCGCTCGATCAGCGAGCGGAAGTCCTCCGCCATCTCCGCCGGCTCGCGCAGCAGGGCGACGCCGCCCAGCAGGGTGGAGGCGACGCGGCGCAGCTCCGCCACCTTCCAGTCGGCACCGACGCCGCGGCAGTCGCACTGGAACCGGCCCTCGCACGCGGCCAGTGCGGCGGCGAAGACGGCCTCGCTCTCGCCGTTCTGGCCGTCGGTCAGCAGGATCGCGTGGTGGATGGCGTCCGGGCGGGTGGCCATCAGGTCGCGGGCGAGCAGCAGCCACCGGCCCATGGCGGTGCCGCCGTGGGGCCGCAGCCGTTTCACCGCGGCCTTCGCGGCCTCGCGGGTCCGCGGCGACGCCTCGACGAGCTCCTGGCGCGTCGGGTACACCATTTCGGCCTGCCCGGTGCCCGCCACCACGGCGAACGCGACACCGTCGCGCAGCGTGTCGATGGCGGCCTGGGCCGCTCGGCGGGCTTCGATGATTTTCGAGTGGGGGTAGTCCATCGACCCCGAGCAGTCCAGCAGGATGACCTCGGCGGCGCCCGCCGTGGCGGCGGTCCCGGCCGTCCCGGCGGGGGTACCAGGGCGGACGTCGTGCGCGGTGACGGTGATGACGGCGTGCACCTCGCCCGACCCCTCGGGCAGGTACTTGTTCTGGCTGACCTCGAGACTGAAGTCCACCATCAGGTTCTCCCTGGAATGTCGATGACGATCGCGGTCACGTTGTCGGAGCCGCCCCCGCGCAGTGCCACCTCGACCAGGTGCCGCGCGACGTCGATCGCCGGCGCGCCGGGCCCGAGCGCGTCGACGTGGCCGGCGAGCGTCTCCGCCGCGGAGGCGTAGTTCCACAGGCCGTCGCTGCACAGCACGACCCGTCCCGCGCTCGGCAGCGCGACGGCGCGGATCCGGGGAATGGCGGAGGCGCTCCCGACTCCCAGCCAGCGCGTGATCGTATGGGCGTCGCGTCCGCGTTCGGCCAGCTCAGGGGCCAGCCGGCCGGCCCGCACGGCCTCGGCGGCGACGGTGTCGTCCTCGGTGAGCCGGCGTGCGCCGGAGCTGTCGACCAGGTACGCGCGGCTGTCGCCGAGCCATCCGACGACCAGCGTCGCGTCCACGACGACGGTGCCCACGAACGTGCACGCGGGGGAGAGGCCGAGCCCGACCGCCCCCGCGACGGCCGCGTTCTGCGCGGCCCGCGCGGCGTCACGCAGGGCGGCCGCCATCTCGCCGGCCGTGTCCCGCTCCGCTTCGGGTGTCGCCGCCCCGCCTGCCCGCCCGCCACCGAGACAGGCCTGCCGCGGTGCGAGGCCGGGTCCCGGCCCGCCCGCCGGCACCGGAACGGCCCGGGACCGCCAGGCCTCGACCCGGTCGGTCAGCAGAGCCGTCGCGGCAGCGGCCGCGGCCGCGGCAGCCGGACCGGAGCCCCGCGCACTCGACACCCCGTCGCAGACGACGCCGACCGCGCCGAGGCCGACCGCGCCGACGCTGCTGTCGGCGGCCAACGCCACGCCCATTCCGTCCTCGTTCGAGTGGTGGACGAGGCCGCGGTCGGACACGCCGGCGGCGGCGCCGAGGTCGGTCTCGTACCGGTCGGCGTCGGCGACGAGCACGGCGTGCGTGGCGGCGGCGGTACGCGACGAGGGGCCGGTCCCGGAGGTGGCCGTCGCGGTCAGGGCCGCGCCGCACCGCTCGCAGTACCGGTCCCCGGCGAGCGGCGTCGCGGCGCACCGCGGGCAGGCGGGCGGCGTCGTGACCGGGGCCCGCTCCTCGGGGCGGGGCAGCGGCCCCGTCGGGCGCCCGCTCACCGCCGCGTCCTCGGGCGCACGGCGTTCGCGAGATCCACCAGGTCGTAGCGCTCCTGCGCGCTCCGCGCCAGGGTGGCCAGCTCCCGGTAGGCGCGCTCCAGCCCGAAGCGCAGGTCGTCCTCGCGTAGGCGGATGCCGGCGACCTCGACGTCCGGGTCGGGTGGCGTGTCTCCCGCGAGGAGCAGGTCCAACGCGCAGCGCAGCAGGTCCCGGGTGAGTGCCACCCGGCGCCGCCGGTCGACGTCCAGGCCAGCGAGGATGCCCGACGCGGCGACCAGGTCGGCGGGCCGCGGCACACCGGCCGCCGTCCTGGTCCCGAGGACGAGCGCGGTCCGGATCCGGGCCTCCTGATACGCCGCCGACGAGGGCGGAACCCGCTCGTAGGCGGCGACCGCGCCGGCGCGGTCCTTCGCCGCGACCCGCACCCGGGCGAGGCCGAACGCGGCGCTGGTGAATCCGTCGTCCGTCCGCGAGACCAGGTCGAACAGCGTGGCGGCCCGGGCCTGGTCGCCGGCCGCCTCGGCCGTGACGGCCAGCGCCAGCTTGGGCGCGAGCTCCCCGGGCACCTGCGCGTACACGTCGGTGAACGCCGCGGACGCCGCGGCGGTGTCGCCGTCGCCGGCACCGCCGCCGAGCGCGAGCAGCCCCCGGTACCAGCGGACCCGCCACTCGAACGGATCCTCGGCCTCGACCTCGTCGAGCACGGCCGCGGCGGCGGCGGTGTCCCCGGTCTCGAGGTGGGCGCGGGCCAGCCGGAGCCGGACCTCGACCGTCGCCGGGCTGATGGCCGCCAGCAGCGTGGCGAGCTGCGCGGGCGAACTGTCGGGCAGCGCCGCGAGGGTGCCCGCGGCCGGATCCTCCGGGTCGACGCGCAGCCGCGGCAGGCTCGCCCACCGCGGCCTGACGACCGACCCGTCGGCGTCCTCCCCGGTCAGGTGGACGTCCCCGGTGAACCGCCGGCTCGGCGCGGGCACGGGTGCGCCCCGTTCCGCGGCGAGGATCTCGCGCAGCACGCCGAGCAGCTCGTCGCGCATCTCGTCGGCGGAGACGAACCTGTCCTCGGGCAGCCAGGCCGTGGCCCGGCGCAGGAACAGGTCGAGCGACTCGTGGCGCGTCAGGACCTCGTGCGCCGACGCCGGCGGGAGACTGTGGACGTAGGTGGTCGTGTTCCCGCGGAAGTTCAGGATCAGCGTGGCCAGCGTCCGCCCGACCGTGTACAGGTCGGAGGCGACGGTGGGCGTCTCGGTCTCGACCTCCGGGGCCGAGTAGCCGCGGGTCCGGTAGGACGCGCCGCTCTCGTCGTCGAGCCGGCGGACCGCCCCCAGGTCGATCAGCCGCAGGCTCTCGCGGCCGAGCATGACGTTGTCCGGCTTGAAGTCGCAGAACACCAGGCCGTTGCGGTGCAGGTAGGCGAACGCCGGCAGCACGGCCAGGATGTAGGCGATCGCCTGGGTGACCGGCAGTGGGTCGGGGCGCCCCCCCTCCGCCCGGCGCTGCCGCAGGACCTCGCGCAGCGACGTCCCGCCGACGTACTCCATGACGATGTAGCCGGTACCCGCGTGCCTGACGAACGTGTGGATGCGCACGATCGCCGGGTCGTCCACCGCGGCGAGGAAGCGGCGCTCGGCGATCGCGGCGGCCTGGGCGTCCGGGTCACCCCTGTCGAGTAGGCCCTTGAGCACGACCCAGAAGTTGTCCGCGACCTCACGGTTGCGGGCGAGGTAGACCCAGCCCTGCCCGCCGTGCGCCAGCGCGCCCGCGATCTCGTAGGAGCCCACCCGGTCACCGGCGCGCAGCGCCGGGACGAACGAGAACTGGTGCCCGCACGCGACACAGAAGCCCTCGACGGCAGCCGGCCGGCCGTCGCGGGCCCGCCCGACCTCGGCCCCGCAGGCCGAGCACACCCGCCGGTGCTCCGGAACACACGGGTCGGTGAGCAGCAGCGACTCCGGATCGGGGGTCGGCATGTCCGGGACGTCGACGAGCCCCTCCCCGAGCCGGCTCTGGGGACGACGGGCCCGGCCCGGGCGGCGACGCCGGCGCGGTGTCCCGCCCGCCGTCAAACTCCACGACGCGGACCCGCCAGCCGACCCGCTCCCGCCCGACCCGCCCGTGCCGGACCCACCCGTGCCGGACCCGCTCGTGCCAGGCCCGGTCGGGTCGGGATGGGGCGGTGGCCCCGGGTCAGGCTCGGGCGGCCGGTACGCCAGCCCGGTCACGTTGCAGTACCCGTCCTCGATGATTCCGTCGCAGTCGGGTTCCGGGCAGGCGATGCCGTCGACCGTCACCAGCGTTCCTCCGTCCACGCGGCATGGCCGCCCCCGTCACCAACCTGCCGCGCCGCCGACACCCCCGCCACCTCGCCCGGCGCGGACACTGAAGCTGCCACCGGCGCGGACGCCGGTGCCGGTGCCGGTGGCGGTGCCGGTGGCGGTGCCGGTGGCGATGGCGGGGGCGGGATGCTCAGCAGGGCGTCGCCAAATGCCGTGACCAGGGCTTGTGCCGCATCCAGATCAACCGGGACGGTGCGCAGCGCGGTCGCGGCGCGTTCGTACAGCTCGCCGATATGAGGCGACTCGAGCTGGCCGAGCCGGCCGGCCTTCGCGCGCAGCGCGCCCAGCAGGCCGCGCAGCTCGTCCCGACGGCGCAGCGGCGCCGAGTTCGTCGTGACGGTCTCCTCCGCCGCGGCGAGCGTCTCCCGCGCCACCCGGTGCCAGGCGCCCAGGCCGTGGGCGACCAGCCGCCACTCACCTGCCGCACCGGCCGTCACCAGCCGGTCCAACCATGGCCGCAGCCCGCTGCGTGGGCCGTCGAACCATCCGTCACCCAGCCGCACCAGGCCGGTCGCCTCACCGGTGAGGCGCTCCACCACGGTGCGGGCGGCGCGTTCACCCTCCTGCGCGACCGACACGATCCGGTGCAGCATGTCCTCGGCCGCGGCGAGCTCCGCGTCCAGCCCGTCGAAGGTCCGGCGCAGGGCGGCGGCCAGCTCGCCCACCTGGGCCGCCGCGGCGACGGCAGGCTCGAGGTCGTCCGGTGTGGTCTCCAGTGGGTTGGCGGTCACCGCCGCGGCGGCGGTCTCCATCGCCGCGCGGGCGGCGACGAGCTCGGGCAGGTCGGGTATCGCGAGCCGTGCGCAGACGGCGCCGGTCTCGGCGAGCCCGCGCGCGGCGTCGACGAGAACCCGGTGATGCGCGGCCCGGGCCGCCGTCACCGCCGCCAACTCGGCACGGACCGCCTCGGCGATCTCCCGGGTGCCGGCGAGAAGGCGCCCGGCCGCGCCGGCCGGCAGGTCGCCGGCCGCACTCCGCGGGAGCCTGTCGGTCGCACCGGCCGGCAGCTGTCCAGGGGCAGATCCCAGCTCCCTGGGCAGCGGCGCGGGTAACTCCCCGGGCGGCGGTGTGGGCGGATGCGACGGCGGCTCGCGCAGGAACGCGTCGACCCGCGCCGCCTGCCGGGCGCCGATCCGAGAATCCGGCAGGCCGCGCAAAGCCTCGGCCCGGCCGAGCACCTCGCTGACGGCGCGATGGCGGTCCCACAGCCATCCCAGCCCGGCCCGGGCCACCGCGGCGCGGGCGGCGGTCCGCCCGCGCAGCCGCGTGACGTCGCCGAGCACCTGTTCCGCGGTTGCGTCGAGCTCGAGCAGGCTCGCAGACAGCGCCGCCGTCTCCGACCGGAGAACGGCCAGCGCGTCGTCCACATCGTGTCGCAGGGCCATCCGGATCAGTCCCGGTATACGGGCGACGGTGGCGGGGGCGGCTGGCCCCCGTCCAGCCATCGTCGGTGGATCGCCGCCCAGGCTCCGTCGCGGTCCGCCCGCTCCAGCACGCCGTTCACGAACCGGGTGAGATCCGGCGCGCCTTTGGCGATGGCGATGCCCACGGCCACGTCGAAGGCGCCGAGGCCGACGATGCGGGTCTCCGGATCCTGCTTGACCATCCCGACCAGGATGGCCTCGTCGTTGACGATCGCCTCGACCGTTCCCGCCTGCATCGCCACCAGGCAGTCTGCCGGGCTGGCAAGCTGAACGGGGATCGGCCGCGATGGCGCGTCGACGACCTGCTGCAGCGAGGTGGTGCCGGCCGCCGCGCACACCCGCCGGCCGCCAAGGTCCGCGAGGCCCTGGTAGGGCGCGTCCTCTGCTACCAGAACGGCTTTGGCCGTCAGGTAGTAGGGCGCGGAGAAGTCGACCTCGGCCGCCCGGTCGCAGGTGATCGTCGTCGTGGCGGCGACCAGGTCGAGAGTGCCGTCGCGGACGAGAGCGACCCGCTCGGCGCCGGTCACCGCCCGGAACCGGACATGGCCGTCCGCGCCGAACAGTGCCCGGCCCACCAGCAGGGCCAGGTCGACCTCGAATCCCTCGAACTCGCCGGTGTCCGGGTTGCGTGACCCGAACGGCGGCGTGTCGGTACGGACCCCGACCGTGAGGTAGCCGCGGTTGACGATCTCGCGCAGGGTGGGGCTGTCCGGCTGACCAGGCGGGGGAAGCACGGCCGGCGGGCGCAGGCTCGCGGTGCGGTCGCCGCACCCCGGGGACGTGGTGGAGCGCGCCGGCAGCGGCGACTGCGGGGTGACGGCGGCCGGCAGGGGGTCGCCCGCCGCCGGCAGCGCGCTCGTCACGGTGCCGCAGGCCGCGGTGGTGCCGAGCAGCGGTACGGCGGCGAAGATCATCGCTCTGAACATGGTTCTCGGCGTGATCCTCGATGTGATCCGCCGGCTTCGGTGGCCTGGCCCGCGTCCGACCCTCCGCATGATCGCTGATGCTAGATCGTCGGTACTCCTCCGATCGTGACTTGTCGTGTTCTCGTCACCCGTTTCATTTCCGGCACACAACGCCCCACCCCACCCCGAAACCCCACAACCCCAGCCACTCCCGCCTACCTCATCCACCCCCGCCAGCCATCCCCGTCCCTCTCCCCGCCGGGGTAGCCGGGCCCGAAACGATGCGTGGCGCTTGGGAGAGTCCATGGACTCACTGACCCGCCACGGTCGTGTTGGGGTGGCTTTTTACTGGGTGTCAGGTTTGCGAGACCCTGCCCGGACCGTAACGGGGCAGGTGGGCGGGGTTAGTCGCAGTAGGTGGGGGTGGGTGGGGAGAGTCCGGGGAGCAGGTGTGGGCGAGGCGGTTCCAGCTTCCGTCGGCGATCGCCTGGGCGAGGACGCCGTTGACGAAGCGGGTCAGATCCGGGTGGTTCAGGCTCACGCGGCGGATGATCACCGGTGTTGCCGAGATGCCGTCAACGGTAGTCATTGATCCTCGACTGCACCCCGGCCAGCGTGAGGAGCATCGCCAGCCCGAGCGCCGTGCCGGTACCGGCGGCGACACCGTCGTAGGCGCCCGCGGCGGAGCTCAGCCCGGCGGCGAAACGCTCGCGGCTCGCGGTGAACGCCGTCTCTGCGTCGCCGTCGAAGCGGGTGAACGTCGAGGTTCCCTCGTCGAGGGCCACCCGCACGGCCTCCTGGAAGCCGCCGACGTCGCGGACCAGGTCCCGGACCCGGACGGCGGTGTCCTGGTAGCGCTCCCAGTCGGGTACGAGCACGTCCCGTCCCGGCGCGTCCGGGCCGTCCAGCGCCGCGGCGGTGGCGAGCGTCCCCGTACCGGCCGGGCGGCCCGCCGGGTCGTAGCCGAGGCGCTCGGTCACCCGGCGCGCGTCGGCGTCGAGGTCGTCGCCGTTGCCGCGGGCGATCAGGGAGAGGCTCTCGTCGCCCCAGGCCCGTAGCGCCAGCACCCGCACCTGGGCGACGACCGTCATCGGCCGGAAGGCGTCGTTCCTGCTGTCGACCAGGCGGGCCCGGGAGACACCGAAAGCCAGCAGGGTGAGACCCGTCGCGATCACGACCAGTACCGTCGCGGCGACCAGGCGCAGATTGAACATCCGGTGCGTCCGCCGGAACAGGCGGATCTGCAGGGCGACCAGGGCCGCCAGCGCCGCCGCGCCGGCCACGCCGACGAGGACCGGCTGGTACCAGCGCGTCGCCCGGGCGTACCCGTGATCGATGTCCAGTGCGTCCTCGGCGGCCAGCCGGTCGACCGCTGGGAGGATCCTGGTCTGCATGAGTTCGGAGGCCTGACGAAGGTACGCGCCGCCGACGACATTTCCGATCCGGTTGTTCGCGCGCGCCCGTTCGATCAGGCCGGTGTACACCGGCAGCTGGGCCGCCAGGACGCTCAGCGGCTCGCGCGGCCCGCCGGCGAGCGCCAGGTCGACGATGCGCCCGCTCGCCGAGGCGATGCTCTCCTGGTAGGCCGTCCGCTGGGCCGGCGGCTCCACGCCGCCGGCCAGAAACGCGCGGGCCACGGTCGCGTCGGCCACCGAGAGCTCGGCGTGCAGCTGTTGCGCCGCCACGAACGACGCACCGGAGTCGCGGGCGAGGGCGTCCACGGCGTGCTGGCGGGAGAGCGTGGACAGCAGGCAGACGGACAGCGTCACCATCAGGACACCTACGAGCCCGGCGGACAGCAGGCGCAGGAATCCGGGTGGAGTCCGGCTCCGTCGCCGGATCGTTCCCGCCGCCGCGGCGACGGAGGCCGTGGCAACGGAGGCCGTGGCGCCCGAAACCGTGGAGACAGCAGCCGCCGAGCCGGACGCGGGAGCCGGGTTACCGGCGGCCGGTGCCGCGGACGGCGTTCCCACCGTGCTCATGTCTGATGATCTTAATTCTGCTGTGGCGCAGGGAAAGACCCGCGCGCTGTCGGGTGCGCGTCATGGCCGCGGCGGTTTTGTCGGAGGTGCTGGCTAGCCTTGGTTCTGGGCGTCGGTGACCCGCGGCGGCCGATCGGGGCGGTGAATCAGGAGGGCGAATCGAGGTGACCTCTGATGGGTGACGTTCCTCCCGGCGGCAGAACCGGCGGGGCTGCTCTGGCCGGGGCGGAGGCGGGTGTCGAGAACCTTCTCGAGCCGTACCGCCGTGAGCTGACCGGCTATTGCTACCGAATGCTCGGCTCGCCGTTCGAGGCGGAGGACGCCGTGCAGGACACGATGATCCGCGCCTGGCGCGGAATCGACCGGTTCGAAGGCCGGGCCGCGCTGCGGTCGTGGCTGTACCGCATCGCGACGAACGTGTGCCTGTCGATGCTCGGCGCCAGTCAGCGGCGGGCACGGCCGATGGACCTCGCCGGCCCGTCGACAGCCGACTCCCCGCTGCCCGCGCCGCTGCCGGAGACGGCCTGGATCGTGCCCGCGCCGGACGGCCAAGTCTACTCCAGCGCCGCCGACGCGGCCGACCCCGCCGATCTCGCCGCCCGTCGCGAGACGATCAGGCTCGCGTTCGTCGTCGCGCTGCAGCACCTGCCGGCCCGCCAGCGGGCGGTGCTCATCCTGCGCGAGGTGTTCGGCTGGTCGGCCGCCGAGGTCGCCGACCTGCTGGAGACCTCCGTCGCCTCGGTCAACAGCGCCCTGCAGCGGGCGCGCGCCACGATCGCCGCGACGGAGATCTCCGACGCCGACCCGCTGCGCCCCGCCGACGCCGAGCAGCGGGAGCTGCTCGCCCGCTATGTCGACGCGTTCGAGCGGTACGACCTCGAGTCCCTCGCGGCGCTGCTGCACGAGGACGTCACGATGTCGATGCCGCCGCTGGGCCTGTGGCTGCGGGGCCACGCCGACGTCCGGGCATGGATGCTCGGTACGGGCCAGGGCTGCCGGGGCTCGCGGCTGCTGCCGACCGTGGCCAACGGCCACCCGGCCTTCGGGCAGTACCGGCCCAGCGCCACGGGTTCCGGGCACGACCCGTGGGGCCTGGTCGTCCTGGAGATCTCGGCCGGGCGGGTCGCCGGCATCAACACGTTCCTGGACGTCGAACGCCTCTTCCCGCTGTTCGGCCTGCCGGCCCGGTTGCCTGGCTAGCGCTGCCCGGTCAACGCCGGCCGGGCACGTCCTGTGCCTGCTGCGTCGAGGTCGGCGCGGCGGCGGGAGTGAGGAGTCCGACGAGCGGGGCGAGGCCGGTGAGAGCCAGCAGCTCCCAGACCCGTGGTGGTGCGTGCACCTGGACGAGCCGGTGGTGCCTTCGCGCGACGAGCACGAGCCTGGCGATCGCCTCGACGACGACGGCGTCCGGCCGGCCCACCGGGGTCGTGTCGAGGATGACGGCGGCTTCCGCGTCGGCGCGCAGGAGCTCGTCGAGCCGCGCGCACAGCTTGGGAACGGCCTCCCGCCGGAGCCCGGGAGGGAAGGGCAGCACAACCGTGGCAGCGGCGCCTGGCGGCGGTGACCCGTCATCGGGCATGATCGGCCTCCCGTCCGTGGGTGCGCGCACCGTGGCCCACCCACCGACACAGACCGATCGGTCACCCCGAACTCATCGCCTCCGCCACCGGCCGCGCCGCCGTCACCGGTCTCGGCCTGCCCGGATCAGTCGATGACGTCCGGTTCGAGGCCCACGGTGAGCCAGTCGGCGTAGGACTGACCGGTGACCTGCTCGAGCAGCGCGATGTCCGTGGTGAAGTAGGGCAGGACGGCGGCGCGCTGTGCCGGTGTCATCGTCGGCCTCCCGCCCCGTTGCCGCTGCAGGGCCGTCAGCAGCGGCCCGCGTGGCACGGCGCGCACCGGGGCCGGGAAATGGTGCCCGATCCGCCCGCCGGTGCGAAGGACGGCGCGCAGCACCGCGTTCGCCGCCGTGTCGGCGACGAACGGCGTCACGTTCTGGGACGGGACGGCGTCGAGCAGCCCGGTCTGCACACCCAGGAACTCGCACACCCGGTCGAGCGTCGGCACCGGCGAGTCCCGCAGGTCGCGGTAGCGCAGCACCAGCACCTGCTCCCGGGCGAACAGGCCGAACAGGTGCTCGAGCTGCCGGCCGTAGAGCCCCTGACTGACGTAGTGCCAGAAGTGCGCCCAGCCGGCGTCGCGGCGGTGCTCCTCCAGGGCGCATGCCCGCACGAAGTCACGTTCGGACTCCAGACCGGCGGCCCACAGATGCGTCCAGTTCGAGTGGGCCCGGTCGACCGGGTTGCGCAGCAGGACGACGAGCCGGGCCTTCGGGATCAGCCGGCGGATGCGGTTCTGCGCATCAAGATCGTAAAGGTAGAACGGCGTCGCCTCGCCGCGGAGGGCGCCGTCGGGCGCGGGGTCGAACAGTGCCTCGTAGTCCGCCCGGCGCCAGACGTGCTCCTGGTAGGTCTGCGCGTCCCCGGGGCCGCCGCGCGCGGGCGGCGGGCCTTCCGAGAGGAAGAACTTCGGTTCCTTGACCCGGGAGAGGAACAGCTCGGGGTGGCGGCTGAGCGCGGCGTGCAACGCCGTGGTGCCGGCTTTGGGAACCCCGATCACGAGGAAGTCGGGCAGGGACATCGACGACTGCTCCAGGGGCCGGCGCGGCTGATGTGGGATCGGAACAGACTAAGTTACTTTCCCGATTGAAAAAAGTGAAAAGGATCGCGCCGGGCACCCCCGTGGGTGTTCCGTGGCAGGCCGGCGTTCTGACCGACGCTACGGTCGAGGCCCTGGTAAGAGCCCGGATCAACTGCGGCGAGTGACCGGCCGTGTCGGTTGCCGGGTTTGTTCATCAGCTAAGTAGGATTCCGCCCGTGGTGACGTACGAGGTCGAGCGGACAGCCGTGAACGTGCCCCTGCCTACGCCGGACAACGCGGTGACGGTGGTGCCGCCCCCGGGCGAGGGTCCGGGCTTCTGGGCCGGGGCGCCGAGCGCCGTGCTCGTCGACGGCACGTTCTACCTCGCCTACCGGCTGCGCCGCCCGGTCGGGCACGGCCGCGGGTACGCGGTGGTGATCGCCCGTTCCGACGACGGTGAGCGGTTCACCCCGATCCACACGATTCACCGGGATGCCTTCCCCGCGGAGTCGCTGGAGCGGCCGGCCCTGGTGCCCACCCCGTGGGGGAGCTGGCGGCTCTACGTGAGCTGCGCAACGCCGGACAGTCCGCACTGGTGGGTCGACGTGCTCGAGGCGGACGCGCCGGACGCCTTCGACCCCGCCACCCGGCGCACCGTGCTCCCCGGCGACCGGTTGACCGCGGTCAAGGACCCGGTAGTCGTCTGGCATGACGGCCTGTGGCATCTGTGGGCCTCCTGCCATCCGCTGGACGACCCGGCGGCCACCGACCGCATGGACAGCCGGCACGCGACCAGCCCGGACGGGCTGACCTGGACGTGGCAGGGCACGGCGCTCGCGCCCCGGCCCGGTGCGTGGGACGCCCGCGGGGTCCGGATCTCGGCCGTCCTGCTCGGCGACGCCGGTGGCGACGGCGACGGCGACGGGGGCGGGGGCGGTCTCGACGGCGCGGGCGCCCGGCTGGACGCCGTCGCCTACTACGACGGCCGGGCCAGCGCGACGGAGAACTGGTCGGAGCGCACCGGCATCGCCGTCGGTGGGCTCGACGGGTTCGCGGCGGTCGGCGACACTCCGATCGCGGTCTCACCGTACGGCGGCGCGCTGCGGTACGTCAGCGTGGTGCCGCTGCCCGATGGCGGCCACCGGCTTTACTACGAGCAGGCCCGTCCCGACGGTTCGCACGAGCTGCGCACCGACCTGCACCCCCCGCGCTGATCCGGCCCCGGCCCACCAGGGCGGCGGGGTGACACCGTGGCGGGAGGGCCTGCGCGGCTGGCTGCTCGCCGGGACGGAGCAGGCCCGCCGCCATCCCGGTCCGCACGCGCAGCCCGAACCGCACCATCCCCGCCACCACTGGTGGCGGGTCATGTGCCTGACCGGCGTCGACTACTTCTCCACGCTGGGCTACCAGCCGGGCATCGCCATCCTCGCGGCCGGCGCGGTGAGCCCGATCGCCACGGCGGTGCTCGTCGCCGTGACACTGTTCGGGGCGCTGCCGGTCTACCGGCGGGTCGCCGGCGAGAGCCCGCGTGGTGAGGGCTCGATCGCGATCCTGGAGAAGCAGCTCTCCTGGTGGAAGGGCAAGCTGCTGGTCCTGGTGCTCCTCGGCTTCGCCTGCACCGACTTCCTGATCACGATCACCCTCTCGGCCGCGGACGCCACCGCGCACATCCTGGAGAACCCGTACGCGCCGGACCTGCTCGCCGGCCACGAGGTCGCCGTCACGCTGGTGCTCCTGGCCCTGCTCGCGGCCGTGTTCCTGCGCGGGTTCACCGAGGCGGTGGGGATCGCCGTCATCCTGGTCGTGGTGTACCTGGCCCTGAACGTGGTCGTCATCGTGGTGTCGCTGTACAAGGTCGCCACCCATCCCTCCCTGCTCGACGACTGGCACGCGCTGCTGGTGGCCGAGCATCCCGACGCGTTCGCGCTGGTGGGCGTGGCCCTGATCGTCTTCCCGAAGCTCGCGCTGGGACTCTCCGGCTTCGAGACCGGTGTGGCGGTGATGCCGCTGATCCGCGGCGGCCCCGACAGCCCCGACAGCCCCGCCGACACCGCCGACACCGACGCGAACCCCGCCGGCCGGATCCGCGGCGCGCGGCGGCTGCTCACCACGGCGGCGCTGATCATGGCCGTGCTGCTGCTCACCAGCAGTCTCGCGACAACGGTTCTCATCCCCGAGCAGCTCGCGGAGCCCGGCGGCCCGGCGAACGGGCGGGCGCTGGCGTACCTGGCGCACCAGGAGCTGGGCAGCGCCTTCGGCACCGCGTATGACGTCAGCACGATCGCGATCCTGTGGTTCGCCGGCGCCTCGGCGCTGGCCGGCCTGCTCAACCTCGTGCCCCGCTACCTCCCCAGGTACGGGATGGCACCGCACTGGGCCCAGGCGGTGCGCCCGCTGGTCCTGGTCTTCACCGCCATCGGCTTCGCGGTCACGATCATTTTCCGGGCGAGCGTGGACAAGCAGGGCGGCGCCTACGCCACCGGGGTGCTCGTCCTGATCACCTCGGCATCGGTCGCTGTCACGATCTCCGCCGCGCGCCGCGGGCGGCGGCGGGCGGCCTTCGGGTTCGGCGCCATCACCGCCGTGTTCGTCTACACGACCGTCGCGAACGTCATCGAGCGGCCGGACGGGCTCATCATCGGTTCGATCTTCATCCTGTCAATCCTGGTGATCTCCTTCCTCTCCCGGGCCGTGCGGTCCTTCGAGCTGCGGGTCACCGGTGTGCGCCTCGACGAGACGGCCACCCGGTGGGTCACCGAGGCGGCCCGTTCCGGGGCGCTGCACCTGGTCGCCAACGAGTTCGACACCGGCGACGCCGCCGAGTACGCCGACAAGGCCAGCAAGGCACACGAGGTGCTGCACGTCCCGCGCGCGGCCCGCCTGCTGTTCCTCGAGGTGGTCGTCCCGGACTCGTCGGAGTTCGAGGGGCGGCTCGACGTCTGCGGACGGGAGCGGCACGGGTACCGGATCCTGCAGCTGACCAGCAACTCCGTCCCGAACGCGATCGCGGCCCTGCTCCTGCACCTGCGCGACCTCACCGGGACCAGGCCGAACGTGTACTTCGAGTGGTCCGAGGGCAACCCGCTGCAGAATCTGGCGCGCTTCGTGTTCTTCGGAGTCGGCGAGGTCGCCTCGACGACCCGGGAGATCCTCCGCGAGGCGGAGCCCGACCCGCAGCGCCGCCCGTTCGTCCACGTGGCCTGAGCGGCTCCGGCGAGGGGGTGTGGCGCTCGCCCATGGCGCCGGCCCGAGGACGGTCGACCGCCGTAGCCTCGTCCCTCGTGAGACGAGGCGGCAACGGCGACCGAGTAGTGGAACACGATCGGCCTGCGGGCGGGCGGTCGGCGAGGGCACGGACAGGGGAGGCGCATCCCTCGAAGCACTCGGTGGGCGCGGGGTGGCTGCGTCCCGCGGTGTTCGGGGCGATGGACGGTCTGGTCAGTAACGTCGCGCTGATCAGCGGGTTCGCGGGCGGGGCCGCCGGGCGGCCGGCGGTCGTGCTGGCCGGGCTCGCGGGCCTGGCCTCCGGGGCGTTCTCGATGGCGACCGGGGAGTACACCTCCGTCCGCTCGCAGAGCGAGGCGATGCGGGCACAGATCGAGGTCGAACGGCGGGAGCTGGCGCTGTATCCGCAGGCCGAGCACGCCGAGCTGGTCGGGTTCTTCCGCGATCAGGGGGTCGACGCGCCGACCGCCGAGTCGGTGGCCCGCCAGCTGGCGCACAGCCCGGACACGGCGCTGCGCGTGCATGCCCGTAACGAGCTCGGCCTGGATGTGGACGATCTGCCGTCCCCGCTCGGCGCGGCCGGTGCGTCGTTCGGTGCGTTCGCCCTCGGCGCGCTGGTGCCGGTGGCGCCCTACCTGGCCGGGTTCGCCTCGTTCGCGATCGCGGCCGTGCTCGCCGGGCTGGGGCTGTTCGCCCTCGGGGCCGCGGTCAGCCGCTTCACCGAGCGCTCGGCGTTCTACAGCGGCGCCCGCCAGCTCCTGCTGGGCCTGGTCGCGGCTGCCGCCACCTACGGCATCGGCGTCCTGGTCAACGCCTTCATCGCCTGACGCCTCGCTGTCACACCTGACTTCGAGGCCGGCCGCGGCGGCTCCCGCCGCGGGGGGCGGGCGGGGGGGGGGGCCACGCCCCCCCCCCCCCCCCCCCGCGGGGGGGGGGGGGGCCCCCCGCCCCCG
>NZ_JALKFY010000613.1:43006-67312 GCF_023242985.1 Frankia sp. Mgl5
GCCGCCGGGGGGTCCCCCCTGGTGTGGGGGGCGGGCCGGGGGGGCCCCCCCGGGGGCGGCCGGCGGGCGGCGGTCCAATCGCCGCGCACCGGCCGCCGCCGGTGGTCAGACGGAGAACGCCTGCTCGAGCTCGGTGCGCAGCACCCGGCGGAGCAGCTTGCCGTTCTCGTTGAACGGCAGCTCCGAGCGGAACTGGATGTGCTCCGGGGTGCGGCTGGACCGGAGCTGGGCTCGCACGTGGCCGCGCAGCTCGTCCTCGGTGACCTCGCCGGAGGTGACGACCGCGGCCACCACCTGCTCCCCCCAGTCCCGGTGCGGGATGCCGACGACGGCGGCCTCCTCGACGGCGGGATGGGTGATGAGCACAGCCTCGATCTCGCCCGGGGACATGTTCTCCCCGCCGCGCACGATGACGTCGTCGAGCCGGCCGTGGACGTACAGGTAGCCGCCCGAGTCGAGGTGGCCCTCGTCGCGGGTCGGGAACCAGCCGTCGTTCTCGATCCGCCCGATGCCCAGGTACTCGCCGGAGACCTGCCCGCCGCGGACCCAGATCTCACCGTGCTCGCCGGTGGGGACCTCCTGGCCGCCCGGGTCTCGGATCGTGACCTCCAGGCTCGGCAGCGGCTTGCCGACCGACCCCAGCCGCGCCCGTACCTCCGGGTCGTCGCTGCCGATCGCGGCCTGGTGGTCGTCCGGGCCGAGGACGGCGATCGTGCTCGAGGTCTCGGTGAGCCCGTAGGCGTTCACGAACCCCACGTGCGGGAGTGCGGTGACCGCGCGCTCGATGACCGGCAGTGGCATGGGCCCGCCGCCGTAGGAGATCGACCGCAGGGACGGCAGCCCCTGGCCGTCGGCCTCGATGACGTCGAGGATACGGCCGAGCATGGTCGGCACCACCATCGCGTGCGTGACCGACTCCGCTCGGACGAGGTCGACCCAGGCCCGGGGCTCGAAGCTCTCGAGCTGGACGACCCGACGTCCCGAGTAGGTCGACGAGCAGGACGCCGACACCCCGGCGATGTGGTACGGCGGGACGCTGACGATCGCGACCTCGTCCTCGGCGGAACCGGCGAACTCGACCGTGGAGATGACGTACTCGGTCAGGTTGCGGTGGCGCAGCACAGCGGCCTTGGGCTCGCCGGTGGTGCCGCTGGTGAACAGCAACACGGCGATGTCCTCGGGGTCGCCGCCCCAGCCGTCGGCCTCCTTGGCCTCGGTGTCCGCGGCGATGGCGAGCAGCTCGTCCCGGGTGACCAGGTGGATGCCGTCGATGTCGCCCAGCCGCTCGGCGACGCCGGCCCCGACGACGACGGTGGCCGGCGCGGTCCGGGTGACGATCGCGCGCAGCTGCTCGTCGGCGAGCCGGTAGTTGATCGGCACGAACGGTTTGCCCGCGATCGCCGACCCGAACAGGGTCAGCGGGACGGCGGGCGAGTTCAGGTCGATCAGCCCGACCCGGTCTCCAGGCAGGGTCTGCAACGCGGCACCGACCCGGCGCGCCTGGTGCGCGAGTTCGGCGAAGCTCAGCCCGCCGACGCGCGGACCGAGCGCGACCCGGTCGGCCAGGCCGTCCGCGGCCATCTCCAACAGCATCCCGAGGTGCATGTGCTTGTCGCCCGTCAGTCCGAGGAGGGGAGAGGCTTGGCGTCCTTCAGCGGGAGCGGGACGTCGCCGATCGACAGCGACCCGGCGCCGGCCTTGGTGCACAGCAGCTCGAGCCCGGACTCGGGGTCGGCGAACCGCTTGCCCAGCGGGGTGCCGGCGCTGAACGCCGGGTCGAGGGTGAGTCCGGCGGGTGCCTCCGCGCCGACCTCGATCACCGGGTGGCCGCCGCAGCGCAGGTCGACGGCGGCCGCCGGCGGCTTGACGACGATCACCTCGGTGTCGCACACCGTGGACTTGTAACGCGTACCCGGCTTGACCAGGGTGCTCACCCGTGTGACCTCCTCGTTCGGGCATCCCACCGCACATCCGCGCGGGGGGGCCATTCTCCTCGCACCAGACTCTCAGAATCGCCGCCGAGATGCCGTGCCACCAGCCGATTGCCGGGCACGACGCCGCCGAGAGTCACCAGGCGTGAGGACGGCGGCCCCCGACGGTGACGGTGGCGGGGGCCGCCTGCGAGAAGCCGGCGTCAGGGTCGGGGGAGGTGGTGTCCCGAGGGGACGGACGCGGCGTCGGCCCGGGCACTGTCGCGGTCGGCGCCGGCGGGCTGGGAGTCGTGGGGGCCGCTCTGGGGGCACAGGTGCGCGCGTTCGAGCACCGTGGCGACGAGGTCGACGATCTCCTCGAGCGGGCGGTCCGGCTCGGCCGCCACCATCGCCTCGGGCAGTCGCTCCAGCAGGGTGAAGAACGCGATGCTGGCGACCCGCGGATCAAGCGGATGCGACCAGCGCGCCGGGCCCAGCAGGGCGGTGTAGCCGGTGTGCAGCCGTTCGCCGACGAGCCGGCGGGCCGCGTCGAGGCGTGGGTGGCACGGCCGCCGGTCGAGCCAGGCCCGGGTGACGCCCAGGTACCGCAGGTGGAACGCGACGGCGTCACCGAGCCAGCTCCGTAGCTGGGCGGGGTCGCTCCCGAGAGCCGGGCCGATCCGCCGCAGCCGGCCGTCGAGCTCGGTGATCGTCTCGATCGCCTCGTCGCTCAGCGCCACCAGCAGGTCGAGTTTCTCGTCGAAATACTTGTAGAAAGTGCCGCGCGCGTAACCCGCCTCGGTGACGATGTCGTCGACCGAGCATTGGTGGTAGCCCTTTTCGGTGAAACATCTGATCCCGGCGTCGAGAAGCCGCCGAACGGTCACCGTGGCGCGGCTGCTGAGTTGCCGCAGACGACCGTCCGGCGGCAGGGCCGGCAGCGGCTCGGTCGCCGGTGCCGGTACGGACCAGAGGCGTTCTCCGGTGCTCGGCGGGCGCGGGGTGGGGATCTCCCGGCCCAGCTGGGCGAAAACACTCACGGGGGTGTGCGGGAAAAGGATGAGCTGGACCAGCACGGCGAGGTTGTCGGTCAGGTGGTCGGTGCCCATCGCCGTGCCGCGGGCGGCCGGCCCGGTGCCGGGGTGTTCACGGCCGAGCGGCGCATCGGCATGGCGCGTGTAGTTACAGCTGCTCACCAGCGCGGTCAGCGCCAGCGCCGCGTCGGCGGCGGCGAGGCCGGTCACCCCCGACGAGGCGAGCCGCTGCGCGATCCGCTCCCGGTAGGCGGCCGAGAAGCGGCTGACCAGCGGCGGTATCGCGGTGCCGGGCGAACTGACGTTCGCCCACTGCACGAACATCGTCGAGTACCTGTCGTACACCCAGGCCCACTCGCCGAGCCACCAGTGCAGATTGTCGAAGCCGAGCTCGCCGGGTTCCAGCGGGCCGATGCGGCGAACCACCCGCATGAGCGCGCCGCCGCATTCCTCGAGCAGCTCGACGAAGATCTGCTCCTTGCTCTCGAAATACTGGTACAACGTGGCCCGGGACACCTCGGCGGCCTTCGCGATGTCGTCCACCGACGTGCCGTGGAAGCCCTGGGATTCGAATAGCGCCAGCGCCGTGTCGACGATGCGCGTGCGGGTGCGTGAACCGCGTGCCCCCACCACCGGACTGGTGGGGCCGTAGCTCGCCCGTCGCAGGATCTCGTTCTCGGACATCCATGTCAGAGTATGCGAACGGATCGCGATGCTTTCCGTTCCGCGGCGCGGAACGCCGTCGCCCGCCGAAAGGTGGAATTCAGTCGGCTTGTCGGCTCCCGGCTGTCTCACCGCTCCTGGTGGACGGCGGGTCGTCGTGGAGCCTGGCGCGGCTCGCCCGGCCATCGCTACGATTTCGGCCGGCTCCGCGGCCGGCGCGCCTACGGCCCGCGGGCCTGCGGGCCCGCGGGCCTGCGGATGCATGGGCCCACGGGCGCACAGGGACGAGGGGGAGGCACGTGGGCGAGGCGCTGGACACGGTGCGGCGGATGCTGACCGCCTTCGACGAGGCGGACGACGTCACGCTGCGGTCACTGCTCGCCGCCGACGTCGTCATGGAGGCGCCCGGCCCGGTCCGGCTGAGCGGGCGGGACGCGGTCGCCGACTACAGCGCCCGGTTCCTCTCCGCCTTCGCCGACCTGACGGTTCAGACCCACGTCCTGGCCGAGCAGGGCGAGATGGTCGTCGAGGAGTACACGCTCGTCGCCACGCACGCCGCGACGTTCACCACACCCGCGGGTGAGGCGCTGCCGCCCACCGGGCGGCGGGTCTCGGTGCGCATCGCCGAGGTCTACCGGGTGCAGGACGGCCACATCACGGAGAACCGCTTCTACTTCGACGCGGCCCATCTGTACCACCAGCTCACCTCCGCGCCGGCTCACCCCGCTGTCAGCTCACCCTCTGCCCGCTCACCCACCGCCCGCTGAGCCGTGACGAAGTAGCCGGCGACGGGCACCTCCGTCGGGATCGGCCGGTGCAGCTCGATCGCCACGGTGGTGGAGTCGATCTCCCGACCGCGCCAGCCGTGGTCACCCAGCCAGGCGGGGGAGGCCCCCTCCAGGCCGCCCTTCCACAGGTCGGCGAACTCCCCCAACGGGGGGACGTTCCGGGCCTCCTCGACCATCTCCTCGGCCAGGCCCTTCGCGTCCTCCAGCGCGAGCCGGCTGCCCGGAGCCGAAAGACGGGTGACGTCGGTGAGCAGGCGGTCGGCCTCCTCCGCGGACAGGTAGACGATGATGCCTTCGGCCAGCCAGGCGGTGGGCTCGGCCGGGCGGAAGCCGGCATCGAGGATCTCATCGGCCCAGTCCTCGGTCAGGTCGGCCGACACGGTGTGACGTTCGCACCGCGGCCCGGTCCCACCCGCGGCCAGGACCCGCTCCTTGAAGGCCAGTATGTCCGGCCGGTCGACCTCGAACAGGCGCGTCCCGGCCGGCCAGGGGAGGCGGAAGGCGCGGCTGTCGAGACCGGCCGCGAGCAGCACCACCTGCCGGACGCCCGCCTCCGCGGCGGCGAGCAGCTCGTCGTCGAAGAACCTGGTTCGCACGGCCAGATAGGCGTTCATCATCTCGGCGAGTGCGCCCAGCCGGCCGCCGGCGTCGGGTGGGATCAGCGGCAGCACGTCGCCCGCCGCGGCCACGAACGCCGGTGCCAGCCAGTCGTCGAACAGCCGGTCCGGACGCTCGCTCTCCCCGGCCCGGATCCACGCCGTGGCCAGAGCCGTCCGTCCCACGCCCTGCGGAACCTCGTTCATGTATCGAACGTAGTTCAGTCCTTTCGCAGGGTACTGACGGTCGGCCCATTGTGGTATAGGTGTGGCCTTCGTCCCGGCTGGCCCGGCCCGGCGGTCGTGCCGGCGTCAGTGCCGGCGTCAGCGGCGCCATGGACACCGGCCCGCACCCGCTCCGGCGGCCCGGGTCAGAGCGGGCGCGGTGGCCATCCGGCCCGCCCGCCGCGTCCGGACGGCGGGTCCCGCGCCGGCCGCATGCACCGGCGGATCGCGGCGACAGGCCCTGCCTGCCCCGGTCTGGCCGGGCCTACGGTGGCCCAGGTACCGAGGGATCACCCCGGTACCGGACCAGAGCCGTCTCGGCGACGCCGCCCGGCGCCCCGGCGGCGACCTACGACCACGGAGGCCGTCATGACGCGGACCGACGCTCCTGCTCCGGCGACCATCGGCGCTCCGCTGGGCTCCGGTGCCACGCAGCGCACCAGCGACCGGGGGAGCATCCCCCGGTCGGGCATCCCGCGTGACCACGCCGGCTTCGGCGTCCTGACCTTCGACGTCTGCGTGCGGCTCGTCGCCGGCGAGCGGATTGGCCGGGTCGCGTTCGTCGCGGACGGCGAGATCCTGGTGCTCCCCGTGAACTACATCGTGGACGGCAACACCGTCGCGTTCCGGTCCCGGGTGGGCTCGAAGCTGTCCGCCGCCACCAACCACAGCGTCGTCGCCTTCGAGGTGGACGGCTACGACGCCACCGTCGGCGTCGGCTGGAGCGTGCTGATCAACGGGTGCGCGGAGGCCGTCCGGGAGGACGCGGAGATCGCCCGGCTCGAGGCCAGCGGGCTGGCTCCCTGGTCGGTGAACCTGGAGCGGCCGAGCTGGGTCCGCATCCACTGGGACTCGGTCTCCGGGCGGACCACCATGCGTCCGCCGACCGCCGACGAGTGCTGAGCCGCCCGCCGAGCCGCGCTCTCGGGCGGCCGCCGAGCCGGCCCCTGGGCCGTCCGTCGAGCCGGCCGCCGACCCGGCGGCGGGGACGCCGGGCCCGGCGGTGCCCCCGCGCGGCCGGCGCTCCCGCCCAGGCTGTCAGCCGCCCGCGCGACGTCAGTCCCGCCGTCAGCCCGTGACGCTGCCGTTCGGGGACTGGCCGATGCGGTGGCAGGTGGAGATGTCCTGCTGGTAGCCGAGGTCGAACGCCTGCGCCCGCTGCATCGGCGTGCCGTGCGCGTCCGGCGCGGACGCCTCCTGGTCGAACCAGCCGCCGCGGGTGTCGCCCAGGCTGAAGAAGAGCATCGAGCCGTTGACCGCGTCGGTCGAGGTGAGCCGGCCCGCGTCGACCGCGAAGCGGGCCTGCCCACCGGCCAGGCAGTCCGCCTGGTTCTCCTCGGCCCGGGACACCGCGCCGAGGGTCCCGCCGATCCGGTCGCCGCGGTGGCCCAGCTCATGCATGATCACAAACGCCGGGTAGGACGGCCCGCCGCTCTGGTCGAGCTGGGCCATGAAGTCGGTGCTGTACGCGACCGTGTCGTCGGTCGTGCAGTAGAGGGCGTTGTCGGCGAACACCTTCGGGTCGGTGACGCCGTCCGCGCACGCGATCTTGGGAATCTCGCCGTTGCGGTAGGGGACGTAGTGCGGCTGGGTCCACGCGGCGCCCAGATGGGCGCGCCAGTAGCCGTTCACCGACCCCGGGCACTCGGCGGGCTCCGAGATCAGCGTGTCGACATCCGCCAGGGTCCCGATCTTCCCTCCGCAGGACGGGGTCTGTGCCCAGGCCGCCGAGGCACCCGTCGGAGGGATGCCCAACCAGCCCGCAAGCAGAAAGAGCGAAAGGGCGAATACGGCCGTAACGGCCTTTCTGGCGCGCACGACGGCCACCGTAGAGGTCATTTCGGCCATCCGGGGCGGGCCGGTCGACTCCGTGGCACACCCGTCGTCGCCGGGATGGCCGCAATGGGTGTGCCCGTATTTCCCGGATTACCGGTTCAGCCTGGACAACGCCGTGCGGGTGACCTTCGCCATGCGGTCCGCGGCATTGTGTGACGGTCGTCCCGTACCCGCTCCGGGAGGCACCGACGGGTCATCCGAAATCCGCTTCGGGCCGGGGTCGCAGCCCGGCCCGAAGCGGATTTCGTCCCGACTCGGTCCTACGTCCGGCAGGTCGCTCCGGCGCATGCGGCGAGCGCGTCCAGGCGGCTGTCGAGGCGTGCGACGAGCTCGGCGTTCGCCGCCCGTCCCGCCGGGGTCGCCAGCAGGTTCGTGAGCTCGTACGGATCGTTGGACAGGTCGTAGAGCTCGCGCTCGTGGACCGCGGTCCGGGCCGTGTCGTACCAGCGCACGTACGTGTACCGGTCGGTGCGCAGCCCGCTCCAGGCTGGGATGTCCAGGTAGTGGGCGACCGGGTCGGTGGCGGCCGCCACGATCGGCTGGCCGGGCACCTGCTCGGCGGCGATGCCGTCGTCACCCTGGCCGCCCGGGCCGGCGTACTGGCCCAGCAGGTCCGAGCGCCACCGCGCAGGGTCCTGCCCGCGCAGCAGCGGCGCGAGTGACATGCCGTCGACGTCCGCCGGGACGGGCACCCCGGCCAGCTCCAGGAACGTCGGCGCGATGTCGATCGCGGCGACCATGTGGTCGTCGGTTCCCCTGGTCACCCCAGGCCCGGCGACGACCAGCGGGACCCGCAGCGACTCCTCGTACGGCGCCATCTTGTGAATCAGCCGGTGCGCGCCGAGGTTGTAGCCGTTGTCCGAGGTGAAGACCAGGTAGGTGTGGTCGAGCTCGCCGGTGTCGCGCAACGTCGTGACGATGTCGCCGACCATGTCGTCGAGCGCGAGGAGCGATCCCATCCTGTTCCGGTAGTCGTTGTCGTTGATCAGGTTCACCTGGGCGCTGCGGACCCCGGCGCTCGTCCGCAGCCACGCGGGCTTGTCGCTGACGTCCGGCTCCTGGTAGTCGGGCGAGCGCGGCGCGAGATCGTCCGTGAACGGATTGTTGCTGTCGCGCGGCGCCGGCGGCAGCGGCAGGTGCGGGGCGGTCGAGGCGGCGTAGAGCATGAACGGCTCGTCCTGCGCCGCCGCCCGCTCGAGGAAGTCCACCGACTTCGCGGCGACGACGTCAGTGGAGTAGTTCGCGGGATCGGACGGGCCGCCGTAGTGCACGATCGTCCCGTTCTCGTTCAGCGCGTAGTTGTAGCCGGTGTAGAAGAAGTTGTCGACGCTGCCGTACCACTCCGTCCAGCCCGGAGGAACGTGGTCGGGCGCGTCCTCGATGCCGTTCATGTACTTGCCGACGAGCGCGGTGTTGTAGCCGCTGTCCTGCAGGTACTTC
Source organism: Frankia sp. Mgl5 (assembly GCF_023242985.1). Lineage (NCBI taxonomy): Bacteria > Bacillati > Actinomycetota > Actinomycetes > Frankiales > Frankiaceae > Frankia > Frankia sp. Mgl5. The sequence continues at coordinate 51,499 of NZ_JALKFY010000613.1, forward strand.
GCGAAGGTGTGCTCCTCGTTGCCGTTCGCCGCGAACGTCGCCCAGCCGCCCTCGTCGCCGCTGTTGGTGAGCACCCCGGTGTTGTGCCCGTACTTTCCGGTGAGCAGCGACCCGCGGGCCGGGCAGCAGATCGGGGTGGGCGCGAAGCTCTCGGTGAAGGTCAGGCCGGCGTCGCGGATGAGCGCGGCCGTCCTCGGCATCGCCTCCCAGTAGGGCGAGGTGGTCGCGTCGAGGTCGTCGGCGGGGATGAAGACGAAGTTGGGCCGCTGCGTGTCGGCTGCCAGCGGCGTGGCTGCCAGCGGCGTGGCCGACAGCCCGGGCGGCGTCGGTGGCTCCGGGCCGCCCGCGGCGGCGAACACCGCCGCGCCGAGGGCCGCGACCAGGAGGCCGGCCGTCCCGATCCGGGCGCGTGTTCCGAGCGGCCGATGTCGTCCGGGCACAGAGCACTCCCTTTTCCGTGGTTGCGTCCGGCCGGGATTCGTGCGCACCGGCCGTGGCCGCGCCGGCGGGCGGCGGCCGGCCCATCCTGGCCGGCGCGGATTCGAGAAAGGCGAACGGAACATGTGCCCGGGATGTGAGCGCGCACAGCGTGTCCGCAACAGTTCCACGAACCGGTGAACCCGTGAACCCGTGAACCCGTTTGGCCCGCGAATCCGCCAACTGGTTCTGTCGAGGAATTCGTGAGTCGATGCGCTCAGCCCGGTACACGGCGTTCAGGCGTGTGGGTCCGGCCCGCGGTGGTCCGTGGCGTACGCGTCGATGTACTCCTGGCCCGAGTGGTCGGCCAGCACCCGCATGAGCTCGTCCGTCGCGGATCTGATCACCATCCGCTCGGTCAGCGCGGGGCAGCCCGGCGGGCCGTCGGCGAGCACGCGGCGGTACCGGGAGAAGTCCAGGGGGCGGCCGACGATGATCTGGACCCGCCCGCGCCGCCAGCGGCGTCGGCCGCGTGGGCTCACCGCCTCGGTTCCCTTCACCACGACCGGGACGACCGGTGCCCCGGTGGCGAGCGCGACCCGGGCCACCCCCGTCCGGCCCCGGTAGAGCCGGCCGTCCGGCGATCTCGTGCCCTCCGGGTAGATTCCCCACGCGCCGCCGGTCTCGAGGACCCGGACAGCGGCCGTGAGCGCCCCGGCCGCCGCGGCGCCACCGCGGCGCTCGACCGGTACCTGTCCGGCGGCCGTGAAGAACCAGCGGACCAGCCGCCCCCGCACCCCCCGCCCGGTGAAGTACTCCTGCTTGGCCAGGAACGCGATCCGCCGGGGGACGAGGCGGACGAGGAAGAACGAGTCGGCCACGGCCAGGTGGTTGCCGGCCAGGATGACCGGCCCGCGGCGCGGGATGTGCTCCGCGCCGGTGACGCTCGGACGTCCCAGCAGGCCGAGTAGCGGCCCCACCACCAGCAGCTTGATCAGCCAGTACGCCATGTGCCCGCCCACTCCTGACTCGCCCGGCCGGCAAGCGGCCTCCCGATGAGTAGACACTGTCTACTCATCGAATGGTAGACACTGTCTACGTGGTGGGTGAGGGGGCGCTGCGGCGCCGGCTGGTCGAGGTGGGCACGGCGATGCTCGACGAGGGCGGGACGGCCGCCGTCAGCCTGCGGGCGATCGCGCGGCAGGCGGGCGTCTCGCACGGCGCGCCCCGGCGGCACTTCCCCACCCACGCGGCGCTGCTCGCGGCGATCGCGGCCGAGGGGCTGGCCGATCTCGCCTCCCGTCTGGCCGGGGTCCGGGCGGCCGGCGAGGCGGCCGGAGCCTCCCCGCGCGAGTGCGTCGTCCACGCCGGGTCCGCGTACGTCCGGTTCGCCCGCGAGCGGCCCGCCATGTTCGAGCTGATGTTCCGGCACGACATCCTGGTCGGGTCGGGGGAGAACCTCCGTGAGCGGAGCCTGCCGCTGTTCGACGCCTGGACCGATCTCGTCCGGGCCGCGCTGCCCGCGCCGCCCGTGCCGCCCGCCGGAGTGGGCGCGGGCGCGGACCCGCCGGAGCAGGTGCGTAGGCGGGCACTGCTGGCGTGGACGCACCTGCACGGCATCGCCGTGCTCGCGGCCAACGAGAGCCTGGGGCTGGTCACCGCATCACCCGATCCCACCGAGCTGGTAGTCGAGGCGATCGGTGTCCACCTGTGCCCGGATGCGGAGCCGCGCTGATCCACCTGCTGCCGGTGCCGAGACTGTGGGCGAGGATGAGCGGATTCCCGACATCGCCTTCCCGACATCGCCACGGGCGATCGCCGAAGCCCCGGAGTGACCAGCCGTGTCCCGACCCGCCGCCGTGCCGTTCCAGCTCGCCGTGCTCGAGGCCGTCCTCGAACGGATCACCTACGCCAACGAGGAGACCGGGTACACCGTCGCCCGCGTCGACACGGGCCGCGGCGGCGACCTGCTGACGGTCGTCGGCGCGCTGCTCGGCGCCCAGCCCGGCGAGTCGCTGCGGATGCGCGGGCGGTGGGGCTCGCATCCGCAGTACGGCCGCCAGTTCCAGGTCGAGGACTACACCACCGTCCTGCCGGCCACCGTCCAGGGCATCCAGCGGTACCTCGGATCAGGCCTGGTCAAGGGGATCGGGCCCCGGTTCGCCGAGCGCATCGTCGAGCACTTCGGCGTCGACGCGCTGGACGTCATCGAGACCGAGCCGGCGCGGCTCATCGAGGTTCCGGGTCTCGGCCCCAAGCGGACGAAGGCGATCGCCGCGGCCTGGGAGGAACAGAAGGCCATCAAGGAGGTCATGGTCTTCCTGCAGGGCGTGGGCGTCTCGACCTCGCTGGCGATCAAGATCTACAAGCAGTACGGGGACGCCTCGATCGGGGTGGTGCGCACCGAGCCCTACCGGCTGGCCGCCGACGTGTGGGGCATCGGGTTCCGCACCGCGGACACCATCGCGCAGGCGGTCGGCATCCCGCACGACAGCCCGCAGCGGATCAAGGCCGGGCTCGCGTTCACCCTCTCCGAGGCCACCGACAGCGGCCACTGCTTCCTGCCCGAGACCCGGCTGATCGCCGACGCCGTGCGCATCCTCGGCGTCGACACCGGCGCGGTGATCGAGGGGCTCGGCGAGCTGATCACCGAGGAGGGGGTGGTGCGCGAGGACGTCCCCGGCGAGGACCCGGAGCAGCCGGTCGCCGCGGTGTACCTCGTCCCGTTCCACCGCGCCGAGATCTCCGTCGCCGGGCAGCTGCTGCGCCTGCTGCGGGCCGACGAGGACCGCCTCGCCGCGTTCGCCGCCGTCGACTGGGAGAAGGCGCTCGGCTGGCTGCACACCCGCACCGGGGTCGAGCTGGCGGCGGCGCAGCGCGAGGCGGTCACCCTCGCTCTCACCTCCCGGGTGGCGGTGCTGACCGGCGGGCCCGGCTGCGGGAAGAGTTTCACGGTGCGCTCGGTCGTCGAGCTGGCCCGCGCCCGGCGGGCGAAGGTCGTCCTCACCGCCCCGACCGGACGGGCCGCCAAGCGGCTCGCCGAGTTGACCGGCCACGAGGCGTCGACGGTGCACCGGCTGCTCGAGCTGCGTCCCGGCGGCGACGCCGCCTACGACCGGGACCGCCCGCTCGACGCCGACCTCGTCGTGGTGGACGAGGCGTCCATGGTCGACCTGCTGCTGATGAACAAGCTGGTCAAGGCCGTCCCCCCGGGCGGGCACCTGCTGCTGGTCGGCGACGTCGACCAGCTTCCCTCCGTCGGTGCCGGGCAGGTGCTGCGCGACCTGCTCGCCACCGGCACGCCGATCCCGCACGTGCGGCTGACCCAGGTGTTCCGCCAGGCCAGCGAGTCGGGCGTGGTGACCAACGCGCACCGCATCAACCGCGGGGACCATCCGCTGGTGCGCGGCCTGGACGACTTCTTCCTCTTCGTCGCAGAGGAGGCCGAGGACGCCGCCCGGATCACCGCGGAGGTGGTGGCGCGGCGGATCCCGGCCAGGTTCGGTCTCGACCCGCGGCGCGACATCCAGGTGCTCGCGCCGATGCACCGCGGCCCGGCCGGCGCCGGGGCGCTCAACATCGCGCTGCAGGAGGCACTCACGCCGAGCCTGCCGGACCGCCCCGAGCGCCGCTTCGGCGGCCGGGTGTTCCGGGTCGGCGACAAGGTCACCCAGGTGCGCAACAACTACGACAAGGGCGCGAACGGGGTGTTCAACGGGACGCTCGGGGTGGTCACCGCGCTCGACAACGACAACCAGACCCTGACCGTCCGCACCGACGAGGACGAGGACGTCGACTACGAGTTCACCGAGCTCGACGAGCTGACCCACGCCTACGCGGTGACGATCCACCGTTCGCAGGGCAGCGAGTACCCGGCCGTGGTCATCCCGCTGACGACCAGCGCATGGATGATGCTGCAGCGCAACCTGCTGTACACGGCGGTGACGCGGGCGAAGAAGCTGGTGGTCCTGGTCGGCTCGCGCCGGGCCATCGGGCAGGCGGTCCGCTCGGCCGGCCACGGGCAGCGCCACACCGCGCTCGCCCACCGCCTGCAGTCCGCCGGGCGCTCCGGATAGTTTCTCGCGGCTCGCGGCTCGCGGCTCGCGGCTCGCGGCTCGCGGTCGAAGCGCGCGATTCGCCGTCCGCTGGATGCTCCGGGTATTTCGGCCCGGTCTCGGTGTCTCTGCGGTGTCCGTCCGGCACAGGCTGCTACAGTTTTCGCCAGGTCCTGAGCGCCAGCGTCAAGCCCCGGCTTGCTGGCCGGCAACCCTCCTCCGCGGTGGGGTGCCCCGGGTGTGACCAGGCCCGCGGCGAACCCGCCGTCGGCAAGTGCGGACCCCCTCTGGGTCCACCGGGGCCCAAGGAGGCTTCGTCGTGTCCTTTTCGTATGCCACCACGTCTCCCGACGTTGATCGGGAAGGGGCCGCCGTCGGCGCGCTGCTCGACGTGGTGGGGGCCGGCATCCCCGTTCCGCTCGCCGACGGACGCGAGGTCCCGTACGCCAATCTCGACCAGGCCGCCAGCGCCCCCTGCCTGCGCGGGGTCGCCGAGCACGTCGAGCGCGTCCTGCCGTACTCGGCGAGCGTGCACCGCGGAACCGGCTACTCCTCCGCGGTCTGCACCGCGCTCTACGAGGGGGCCCGCGACGCCGTGCGCACGTTCGTCGGCGGCCGCCCGGACGACGTCGTGATCTTCACCCGGAACACCACCGACTCGGTGAACCTGCTCGCCCGCTGCCTCCCGCAGCAGCCGCCCGGCCCGGCGCGGACGTCCGACCCGGGCCACGCCGTGCCCGGCGGGGTCGTCGTGTTCGACCTGGAGCATCACGCGAACCTTCTCCCGTGGCGGTCCCGGCCGGGCTGCCGGTGGGTGCCCGCCGCGCCCACCCGCGCCGACACGCTGCGCGCGCTCGCCGCCGCCCTGGACACGGCACCGACCTCGCTCGTCGCGGTGACCGGCGCGTCCAATGTCACCGGCGAGGTGCCGCCGCTCGCCGAGATCGTCCGGCTGGCGCGGGCGGCCGGCGCGCGGGTCTTCGTGGACGGCGCCCAGCTCGTCCCGCACCGTCGGGTCGACATGGCCGCGCTCGGCATCGACTACCTCGCGTTCTCCGGGCACAAGCTGTACGCGCCGTTCGGCGCCGGCGTGCTCGTCGGACGTCCGGACTGGCTGGCGGCGGCCCCGCCCTATCTCGCCGGCGGGGGCGCCGTGCGTGAGGTGACCAGCTCCGCCGTGGCCTGGGCGGACGGCCCGGCCCGGCACGAGGCCGGCAGCCCCAACCTCCTCGGCGCGACGGCGATCGCGGCCGCCTGCCGGCTGCTGGGCGCGCTCGACGCCCGCGACCTGCACCAGCACGAGGACCTGCTGCGCCGCCGCCTGGTGGACGGGCTGCGCGCGATCGAGGGGGTCACCATCCACTCCCTGTGGGCCGACGGAGACGATCCCGCCGCTGGCGGGGCTGCCGGAGACGGGGCTGCCGGAGACGGGGCTGCCGGAGACGGGGCTGCCGGTGGCGCTGCCGCCGGAGGCGAGGGCCCGGACGGGACCCTGGCCACGGGGCCCGTCGGGGTCGTCACCTTCTCGGTCGCCGGGCGCGATCCCGGGTTCGTCGCCGCCGTCCTCTCCGCCGAGCACGGCGTCGGGGTACGCGCCGGACGCTTCTGCGCGCATCCACTGCTGGGGCGGCTCGGAGCCGAGGGCGGCGCGATCCGCGCGAGTGTCGGCATCAGCTCGACGAGTGCCGACGTCGACAGGCTGCTGGCCGGGCTGGCGGAGCTCGTCGGCCGCGGGCCGCGCCAGCAGTACCGCGACCTGGGCGACGGAGGCTGGGCTCCGGCATCGGACGGTCGCGCGCTGCCACCCTGGGTCGCCGAGCACATGGCGGCCGGTCACGTCCGCGGTCGTGTGCCCGCGCCGGGCCACGCGTACGACAGCGCCGGCCTGCCCGCGTACTCCAGCCCCTGCGGGACCTGAACCGGCACGGGCGCGGATGTTCTCGTCATGGTGCGCGGACTCGCGGATGTCCGTCGTCCGGGCCCGGCTGCCCGCGTACGCTTCGCACGGGGCACTGTCGCGCAGGGAGGTGGCGGGCTTGACGATGATCGCCGGAACGGCGGCCGCGGGTGGCGGTGTCGCTCCGACACGGGCTGCCGGCTACCGGCCCGAGAGCGCCGGCCCGCCTGCGGAGCCGGTCGCGCCGCCGCTGCGCAGGCTGATCGGTGGGGTGCTGCGTCGGCTCCGCCAGGCGCAGGGCCGCACGTTGCGGGACGTCGCCGAGGCCGCGCAGGTCTCCATGCCCTACCTCTCGGAGGTGGAACGCGGTCGCAAGGAGGCCTCCTCGGAGGTACTGGCCGCGATCTGCCGGGCGCTCAACATCAGACTGGTCGACCTCCTCGCCGAGGTGATGGCCGAGCTGGTCCGCTACGAGCCGCTGCCGCTGACGACCGCCATCCCCACCGCCTCTCCTGGGGCCCGGGGAGCGACGGCCGCGGCCGACCTGGATGTCGTCGCGGGAACGCCGGCCACGGCGCACGCGGCCACGGCGCACGTGATGGCGGTCCGTCCGTCCGCGACGCTCGGTTCCGTGGCGCTCGGCGGGCCGGATGCCGGAGTCGGTGCGGTGCGCGCCTCGGTGGGCGTCCATCTCGTTGTCGCCCGGCGTGGCCGGGCGGTCCGCCGGGTTCCGGGCCACCGCCGTCGAGGGGCCACGATCCGGCTCGCCGCCCGACCGGGTCCGGGGCGTCCGCCGGCCCACCCGGGTGCTCTCGCGCGCCGCGGTTCGTGCTGGGCCGTCCAGTCGGTCGGCGCGCTCCCCACGACGCACGGGGCGGTGGGGACGACGGCGCACGCTCAGCGCGTCCGCTGACCTGAGCCCGCCGCGGCTCTCCGCGCCGACGATCGCCCCGCCGCGTGGCTCCGCCCCGGCGTCCACCCGACTGCCCCGCGGCGCCGGGCTGGCTCAGGCCGGCACGCGGCGGACCTTTCGGCTGGCGACGACCTCGTCCACGATCCCGTACTGCCGCGCCTGCTCGGCGGTGAGGATCGTGTCGCGTTCGACGTCCCGTCGGATCTCGTGTTCGGCCCGCCCGGTGTGCTCGGCGAGTATCCGCTCCATCAACGCGCGCAGCCGCAGCACCTCCCGGGCCTGGATCTCCAGGTCGCTCGACTGGCCCTCGCCCTGCGCCGAGGGCTGGTGGATCAGGATCCGGCTGTTCGGCAGCGCGGCGCGCTTCCCCGGAGCGCCCGCGGCGAGCAGGATCGCCGCCGCGGACGCGGCCTGGCCCATGCACACCGTGGCCACCTCGGGCCGCACGAAGCAGATCGTGTCGTAGATCGCGGTGAGCGCGGTGAGCGATCCGCCGGGCGAGTTGATGTAGATCGAGATGTCCCGGTCGGGATCCTCACCCTCCAGGAAGAGGAGCTGCGCCATCACGTCGTTGGCGGAGGTGTCGTCGATCTGCGTGCCGAGGAAGATGATCCGTTCACGGAGCAGCTTCGAGTACGGGTCCATCGAGTATTCGCCGCGGGGGGTGCGCTCGACGACGTTCGGCAGCACGTACCGCGCGGACGCGGCCATCGGGGCCGGGGTCATCGGAGGGCCACCCGGCTGTCACCGCCGCCGGCTGCCCGGCTGTTCGCGTCCGGGGTGACCTGGTCGACCCGAGCGATCACCCGGTCGACCAGGCCGTAGTCCCGGGCCTCCTCGGCGGTGAACCAGCGGTCACGGTCGGAATCCGCCTCGATCCGCTCGACGGGCTGTCCGGTGTGCTCGGCGATGCGTTCCTGGATCAGCCGCTTGGTGAACAGGAGCTGCTCCGCCTGGATCGCGATGTCGGTCGCGGTCCCGCCGATCCCACCGGACGGCTGGTGCATCATCACCCGGGAATGGGGCAGTGCGAACCGCTTTCCGGGCGCCCCGGAGGAGAGCAGGAACTGACCCATCGACCCGGCGAATCCCAGCGCGACGGTCGCCACGTCGTTCGCGATGTACTGCATCGTGTCGTAGATGGCCATTCCCGCGCTGACCGACCCGCCCGGCGAATTGATGTACAGGTGAATTTCCGCGGACGGATCGTCACTGGCGAGAAGGAGCAGCTTCGCGCAGATCGCGTTGGCGATGGTGTCCTCGACCACTGAGCCGAGGAAGACGATCCGGTTCTGGAGGAGCCGGTGGAACACCTGGTCCTCGAACGGGCTGGCCGCCGTCCCCGGGGCCTCGCCGTACTGGCCGGCGCCGATGCCGGTGCCGATGTCGGTACCGGTGCGTGGGCGGTGTGGCCGGCTGTGCCGCGGCTGATACAGGGCATTCATGGTGCGCGTGACCTCCCGCCGGCCCGACGGGGTGTGGGGATCGAACGAAGTGGCCGGCCAGGCCAGCGTCGCCGAGAAACGGGCCGTCGGACGGCCGGTCTGCCCGTGGCAGATCTGCCCACGGCAGAGCGCCGGAGCGGGCGCCGGGATCCGACGCGCCGGTGCCCGGCGGCCGCCCGCTACCGGGCGAAGGTGCTCCGGGAGCGCTCGATCGCAGGACGCCCGATCGCCGGGACGGCCCTGCCTAGAAGGCGTCCGGATCGATGTCGAAGCGCAGCCGGGCCCGGGCGGTGTCGTCGTGCAGCGTGACCATGAAGTCCTCGGCGACGCGGACCTGCTCCTGCAGCGAGGCCAGCTTCTCCTCGGCGAGGCTGACCCAGGTCGCCAGCCGCTCCTGGAGCTCCTCGCGCCGCTCGCGGGCGAGGCCCTCCCGGTCGATCTCCTCGCGCAGGCCGAGCAGCGCCCGCATCTCCTCGAGGGTGAAACCCAGCGGCTTCATCTTCTTGATGAGAAGGAAACGATCCAGAGCGTCGTCGTCGTAGAGCGGATAGCCGCCGGGGCTCTCCCCGACGGCCACGAGCAGGCCGGCTTCCTCGTAGAAGCGGACCGTCCGCAGGGAGAGCGCGACCAGGGTGGCGACCTCTCCGATCTCGTAGACGCCGCGGCGGGCTGAGGAAGAGGTGATGTTGCCTGTCGTGGACAATTCGACCCTTACGTCGGTATCACGGGCGAGGTGACGGTGGCGCGAGCGGAACCGTGCCGGTTGGGCGGATCTCGGTGCGACACTCCCGTAGGCGGGTTCGTGACCAGCATATTGCGGCCGGGCGGCGGCCCGCGTACGCGGCGGCGTTCGCGGTGGTCCGCCCGCGGCGTGGCTCAGTGCCGGGGCGGTTCACCGCTCCGGGTGGTCGGGCCGCTCCTCCGAGCGTGACCGTTCGACGTCGCCGTGCAGGCCGACGACGAAGTCCTCGGCGACGCCGGCCTGCTCACGCAGCGTCGCCAGTTTCTCTTCGGCCAGGGCGACCCAGGTCCGCAGCCGCTCGCGCAGCTCGGCCCGCCGCTCGGGGGTCAGCTCCGGGTCGGCCAGCTCGTCGCGGACGGCGAGCAGCGACCGCATCTCGTCCAGAGTGAAGCCGAGCGGCTTCATCTTCCGGATGACGAGGAGCCGGCTGACGGCGTCGTCGTTATAAAGACGGAATCCGCCGGGCGTCCGGCCGGCCGGTACCAGAAGCCCGGCCTCCTCGTAGTAGCGCACCGTTCGCAGCGACAATCCCACCCGCTCGGCCACCTCTCCGATCTGGAGGGTGTTGCGTCGGATCAGGCTGGGGAGGGATTCGTCCCTGCGCATCGTCGACAAAGCTACCCTTACGTCAGGGTCGGGAACCGTGGGCCGCGGCGCGAACCGGTGGCCGAACGGGGTGACTCCCGAACACGTCTGCATAGACTGTGCCATTGGTACGGAGCACTGTACGACGTCGCAGACCAGGGCGGAAATCGGCCCGACAGGCGATGTCCGCCCCCGGCGCCGGCGTCGGGAGAGGGTCTACCCGCGCTGCAGGGCCATCGCTCCTACGCGGATCGTGACGGTCCGGTGTCCGTGCGGGCGGGCCGGGTGGCTCCTGAGTAAAGGCGCGCCGGCGCCCCACCGGTCGATTGCCAGGTGATCGCCGGCTCATTGCCGGGCTAAGTCGCTTTCCCATCGGGTCATACCGGTGATTGTCGTCCTGCCGACATCGGACGCACGCTGACGATGTGGCGGGCATGACGCACTGGGATGTACATGTGGGTGTCGGCACCCGAACGCGCGCGCGATCGGTCAGACTCGACATGTCGGCGCCGGGGGTCTCCATCGGCGCCGTCACCGCGCGGACGGCCCGACCGGCGGCGGCCGGCGCGGCGCGCCCGCCGTCGGCGACGAGTGGAGGTAGGCGGCAGCCGTGAGCATCACCAACGAGGCGGTCGGGCGGGTTCTCGCGGCGTACCTGACCGCCCATCCCGGTGACCGCGAGCGGTTGGTACCGCTCGTCCGGGCGTCGACGGCCCCGGCCCGGGGTTCGGCCCGGCTGACCTCACGCCGGACGCTGCCCGGCCACGTGACCTGCTCGACGGTCGCGGTGAACGACGAAGGCCGCATTCTGCAGATCCATCACCGGGCGTCGGGTCTCTGGCTCCAGCCGGGAGGCCACATAGAGGACCGCGACGGCTCGCTGTTCGGCGCGGCGCTGCGGGAGCTGGCCGAGGAGACCGGGATCGGCCGCCGCCGCGTCAGCGCGATCAGCGAGCAGCCGGTGGACGTCGACATCCACTGGGTGTCCGCGAGCGCCGCCCGCGGCGAGCCGGAGCACCTGCACTACGACTTCCGCTTCCTGGTCGAGATCCGCGGCTCCGGGCTCGCGCCGGTCGAGACGGGCCTCGATCCCGATGATCCGGAGACGACGCGGCCGCTGTCCGCCCCTCCGCTCGCCGTCCCTCCACCCGCCGTGCCCGTGGCCACAGGCGGCCCCGCCGGGCGGACGGCCTCGTCCCCCGGGGTGGGCGCGTCCGGGCCCGTGCCGCCGGGGGTGGCGGGGACGAAGGTGCCGGGGCCGTCGGTGGCCCCGCCGGGTGCCGACGGAGCGGCTGGGACAGCATGCACGCCGATGCCGGGCACGGCGCAGGGAACGGCGGCCGGAGTGCCGGTGGGGGTGATTCTGCAGGTTGAGGAGGTTGCCGGCGCCCGGTGGGCCGAGGTGTCGGCGCTCGGCGGCCGGCTGGCGCGCCGCGTGGCGGCCGCGCTGGTCGACCCGGGCGCCAGATGCCGATGATCGTTGCCGTACGGGCCGTTCGTCCCGAACGGGTGTAAGCACCGGCACGGTCCGGCCACGCGCTTCGCCGTTCCTCCGATCCCGGGGCACGATCTTCTCAGACCGGCGGTCGGGCCCTGCCCAGGCGGGACGAGGCCCAGGGGTGAACACTTGGACGCGCGACGTCGCGTGCATGACCCCGGACGGCGTCGCACGGTGCCGGTCGAGGCGCACGGTGCCGGTCGAAACGGGGGGAGTCGGGCGGATGAAGATTCCGCGGAGGTTGGGGCCGTTCCTGCTCACCCACCGCATCGGGGCCGGTGGCATGGGCACGGTCTACTACGGAACGCTCGACGGGCCCGCCGGCCGGCCCGCGGCGGTGAAGGTCATCCGCGCGGAGTACGCCGATGACCCTGAGTTCCGCGCGCGTTTCCGACGGGAGATCGAGGTCGTCTCCCGGGTTGCCGGCGCGTGCACCGCGCGCGTCCTGGCCGCCGACCCGGACGGCGACCCGCCCTACCTCGCCACCGAGTACCTCGCCGGCCCGAACCTGGCCGAGTACGTCCGCCAGCACGGCCCGCTCGTCGGGGAGACGCTGCGGACCCTGGCCGTCGGGCTGGCCGAGGCGCTCGTCGCGATCCACGACGCCGGTGTCGTCCACCGCGATCTGAAGCCGTCGAACGTGCTGCTCACCCGGGAAGGGCCGCGGGTGGTCGACTTCGGGATCGCCCAGGCCGCCGACACCGTGTCGCTCACCGGCGCCGGCTCCTCCGTCGGCAGCCCCGCCTACATGAGCCCGGAGCAGATCAGGGGCGGGGGCAGCGATCCGGCGATGGACGTCTTCGCCTGGGGCTGCACGGTCGCGTACGCGGCCACCGGGCGTTCGCCGTTCGGCGGCGGCCCGGCCGACGCGGTGCTGTTCCGGGTACGGCACGATCCGGCCAACCTGGAAGGGGTCCCAGGCCGGCTGTACGCGCTGCTCGCCCGGTCGCTGGCGAAGAACGCCAAGGCGCGGCCGGACATCCACACGCTGTTCCGGGAGATCCTCGCCCTGTCGGACGTCGGCGCCGCGGTCAGCAGCGAGGCGCAGGACACCGACCTGACGGCGTTGGTCAACCAGGTGATCGCCGAGGGCTGGCTGTCCGTCGAGCATCTGGACCCCCGGATCCTCGACCTGGACGTGCGGGACGTGAACCCGTTGCCGATCGTCAGGGCGGCGGCCGGCGGCTACGCCGCCTACGCCCGCTCGGATGCCGGCGGGCCCCGCAATCTGGCCGGTGCCCGTGACCCAGTTGGGTCAGGCAACTCTCCTGGGCCCAACAACTCAGCTCGGCCCGCCAGCCCAGTTCGTCCCAGCGGTCCAGTTCGGCCCGGCAGCCCACCTCGGCCTGGACATCCGGCTGGGGTCGGCAACCCGGCTGGGGTCGGCGGTCCAGCGGTGCCGGTTGCTCCGGGGACGTCGGCCGCGCATGTCGTGCCGTTGCCGCGAGCGGAGTCCCCGACCCTGCGCCGGTCCGGACCCGTGCGCCCCGGCGGGCCCGGTCCGGCCTGGCCCCGGCGAGGTCCGGGGCAGCCGAGCGTGCCCAATCAGCAGAGTGGGCCCGACGAGCGGAGCACGCCCAATCAGCCGAGCACGGCCGGGCGACAGGCGTCGTCCGGGCAGCCGAGCGCGCCCAGGCAGCCGACCTGGCCCAATCGGCCGAGCGCGGCCGGGCAGTCGAGCTGGCCAGATCAGCCGAGCGCGGCCAGGCGACAGAGCACGCCTGGGCAGCAGTGGGCGGCCGGGCAGCGCGGCGCGGCCGGAAGGCGGATTCCTTCCGGCTATCCCGTTTCCCCCGCCGCGCCCGCCGCGCCCGCCGCGCCCGCTCCGGCTGCGCCGCCGGGCCCACCGGAGCCAACCACGGCACGGGGGCCGGCCAGGGTGGGCTCGGGGGAGACCCCGCGGCGGGTTCCGGCGCACCCCGCGACTGCTGTGACGCGGTCGCGTCAGTACCAGGCGCCCGACCCGCCGGTGGTGCATGGGCCCGTCCATCCGCCGTCCTCGGCCGGCGTGCCGGCCGTCTCCCGCCGGGAACGCCGTCGGCGGGAGCGGGAGCGGGAACGGAGGGCGTCGATCCGACGGGCCGCGGTCTGGGTCTGCGACCCGCGCTGGATCGTCGTCCTCGCAGTCCTGGCGGCGCTGGTGCTGGTCGGTATCGCGATGGTCAACATTCGTTGATCCCGGTGCCCTCGCCCGGCGGACGGGCGCTGGACACCGGGCCCCGGCTCGCCGGCCGCCGCGCCGGGTATCGCTCACCCGGGTTCCAGGAGCCCGGCGAGGCCCAGCTGGCCGGGCGTCGCTCCGCCGGCTCGGGCCGGCCGGCCTTCGCGGGCGCCGGCCGCTGGTCGGCGGGGTGCGTCGGCCCGCTCCGCCGCGCGCCGCGGACCATGGCGGTGCGCACCGCGGCGCCGCGCATCTGGACCGTGCCGAGCACCATCTCGTCCACGGGGACGGTGAGACCCTGCTCGACCAGGGCCGATGCCGTCGCGCTGTCGCCCGCGCGCAGCACGTCCCGCACCCGCTCGAGGATTCCGCGCAGGGTCGCGATCTGCTGGGCGCAGCTGGGTGCCCCGAGCTCGGGAAGCCACTCCGGCCACGGATGAGCTGTAATCTCGTCGTCGGGCACGCCCAGTTCGCGTGCGAGCGCGAGCTGTGAGATCCGGTCGGGGATTACCCCTCGGTTCTCCCAGCGCCAGATCTTCTGCCGCTGAGCGGCCATGCTCGCGACGCCGAGCTCGCGGGCGCGGACGGCGACGATGCGTGCCACAGCTTCGTAGGACCAGCCGTGTAGGGCGCGAAGCCGCCGCAGCGGGTGACTGGGCTGGGCCGTCGATTCCGTGAGGGAAAGGGGATGTTCGGTCGGTATGACGAACAATCGTCTCACCTTTTCTTCTGTGCCCCCGCCCTCCAATCGCGCTACGCGGTGCGCTGCCGCCGCTGAACTGCCGCACCTGGTCGTCCCCGACGAACGACAGGTGCGCGGCGGGCCGCGGTCGACGGCACCGGCCGGCCCAGACAGGAATCGTCCCGGTGGCCGTCGACGAGCGACCTAAAACAACGGACACACAATACCATCCGCGATCACGGCCGGATTCGTTGTTTCCCTCACGTTGCCCTCCACCCGCACCAGGTTCGCTCCGTCCCCGCACTGCTCCGGGCAGCGCGGCGCCGAACCGTCGGGGGTCTGCGCCATCATCTGCGGCTGTGAGCGCTGAGGTTCTTGCCCCGCCCGGCTTCGCCGCACGTTTCCGTCGGCCGTACGCGGTGGTGGACGTCGAGACCACGGGCCTGTCCCCGACGAGGGACAGAGTGCTGTCGATAGCGGTCGTCCTGACCGCCGCCGACGGCACCGTCGAACACCGCTGGTCAACCCTCCTGGATCCCGGATGTGATCCCGGCCCCGTCCATATTCACGGTCTGACCAGGCAGCGCCTGGCCGGGAGCCCGACGTTCGCCGCCGTCGCCGACGAGGTCGCCGGCCTGCTCGCCGGGCGGGTGCTCGTCGCGCACAACGCGGCCTTCGACTGGCGGATGCTCGCCGGCGAGGCCATGCGGATCGGGACGACGCTCCCGGTCGAGTGGCGGCTGTGCACGCTGACGTTGGCCAGTCGGCTCGGCCTGGAGCTGCCGAGCCTGCGCCTGGCCTCGCTCGCCGCGTACTGGGGCGTCGTCCAGCGGCGGGCCCATGACGCGCAGGACGACGCCGAGGTGCTGGCGGCCTTGTTGCCCCGGATCCTGCAACGTGCCGCCGACCAGTACCTGGAGCTGCCGCTCACGCGCTGCGGCGTCGACCGCGACGGCGTCACGGTGCGTCCGCCGCGCTTCGCCGCCGCGGGCCGCACGCCGCCGTGCCGTTATCGAAACCCCGGGCGGCTCGATCCCGGTGCGGCGCTGGTCCAGGGAATGCGCGTCGCTTTCAGCGGCCCCACGCGGACGGAACGCGGCGAGCTCGTCGCCCGGGCGGTCGCCGCGGGCCTGTATGTGACGGAAACCGTGAGTCGGCGCACAGGTCTTCTGGTGACCAATGACGCTCGCAGCGTGACCCGGAAGGTCCGCGCCGCCGCGTTGTTGAACACGCCCGTACGAGGCGAGGAAGATTTCCTGGAATTGCTCGCGGCCGTTCGCCCCGGAATTCTCGTCCCGGTTGCCGCACCCGTTCGCCGTGACCGCCGGCCGCGGCGCCCGACCCCGGACGCGTGACGGGCGGGGGGGGGGGCGGGGCCCGCCCGCCCCGGGGGGTTTAGAAAAAAAGCCGCGACCCGCG